>NZ_RZQE01000086.1:0-17237 GCF_004022955.1 Mesorhizobium sp. M7A.F.Ca.US.002.01.1.1
GGAATAGGCCGCGGCGCTTGGCAGTCGCACGGTCATCTCGCCGCCCAGATGAAAGGTCCTGTTGTCCCATCCGCCTGATGCAACCGGCCTGACCGGAAGATCCTTCCACTTGGGAAATTGCGTGGCGATCAATCGGCTGACAAGCGTTATGTCGATGTTCGGCTTGCTGACCATCGAGCCTAGCGCGGAAACTCGAGCCCCATTTCGCGGTAGCGCTCGGGGTCGTCGCCCCAGTTCTCGCGCACCTTGACGAACAGGAACAGGTGCACCTTCTGTTCGAGGATGCCTGCTATCTCCATGCGCGCCGCCTGGCCGATGGCGCGGATGGTCTCGCCCTTGTGGCCGAGAACGATCTTCTTCTGGCTGTCGCGCTCGACATAGATGGTCTGGTCGATGCGCACCGAGCCGTCCGGCTTCTCTTCCCATTTCTCGGTCTCGATATGCGAGGAATAGGGCAATTCCTGATGCAGCCTGAGATAAAGCTTCTCGCGCGTGATCTCGGCCGCGAGCTGGCGCATCGGCAGGTCCGAGATCTGGTCTTCCGGATAGTACCAGGGACCGACCGGCAGAGACTCGGCCAGATAATCGAGCACGTCCTTGCAGCCGGAACCGGTCAGCGCCGACACCATGAAGGTGCGCTTGAACGGCACCCTTTCGTTCGCTGCCGCCGACAGAGCCAGCAGCGCTTCGTGCTTGACGCGGTCGACCTTGTTGAGGATCAGCACCATCGGCTGGCGCACATCCTTCAGCCGTTCGAGGATGGCGTCGGCGTCGCCCCTGATGCCGCGCTCGGCGTCGATCAGAAGCAGTACGATATCGGCGTCCTTGGCCCCACCCCAGGCGGTGGTCACCATCGCCGTGTCGAGCCTTCGCTTCGGCTTGAAGATGCCGGGCGTGTCGACGAAAACGATTTGCGCATTGTCATGCGTGGCGATGCCGCGCACGATGGCGCGAGTCGTCTGCACCTTGTGGGTGACGATCGACACCTTGGCGCCGACCAATTGGTTGACCAAGGTCGACTTGCCCGCATTGGGCGCGCCGATCAGCGCGACAAAGCCGGAATGCGTGGCGGCGGCTGTGGTCGCCGGCTCTTCGGTAGCGGTCATGCCGCGCTCCCTTCACTGGAGGGCCGCGAGCCCCCCGATTTTTGGGCCGATGCGGCGGCCCAAACGCCTTCGCGCACAAGAAATGCCGAAGCCGCCGCTTCTTCGGCCGCCCTGCGCGAGCCGCCGGTGCCGCTTATCGGCGCAAAGCCGCGGACCTGCAAGGATACAGTGAAGACCGGCTGATGGTCGGGTCCCTCGCGCTTGTCGATCACATATTCGGGTCTGATATCGCTGGTCTTGGCAATCCATTCCTGCAGATCGGATTTCGGATTGAGCGGCTTTGCGATCACCGTATGCGAGCGCGGTTCCCAATAGCGCAGGACGAACCGCCGCGCGGCCTCGATGCCACCGTCGACGTAAACCGCCGCAATCAGCGCTTCGACCGCATCCGCCAGATAGTTTCCGCCCGAGCCGCGCGACCGCATCTTCAAGGCAGAATCGGCGCGGACCAGATCCTCCAGCTGCATTTCGATGCCGATTTCGGAGCAGGTCCGCGCATCGACCAGCGCATTGAAGCGCGGCGCGATTTCACCTTCCGGCGCATCGGGAAATTTTTCGAAAAGCATATCGGCGACGACAAGCCCGAGCACGCGGTCGCCAAGAAATTCAAGACGCTGGTTGTTGGTGGCCGCCTTGACCGCACTGGAATGCGTCAAGGCGGTCTCGAGCAAACGGATATCCTTGAAGACGTAACCGGTCTTGGCCTTCACCAAACCGGCCAGTGTTTCGCCTGTCGGGCGCTTCAAAGCCATCAATTGACGAAGTGAAACAGGCGCGAAGCGCGCATCAGCGACGGCCATTTCCAGATTTCGAGAGGGCTCGCCTTGCCGGCGATCGAGAAGAAGACAAGATTGGCGCGGCCAACCAGATTTTCCGCGGGAACGTAGCCGACAGTGAAACGGCTGTCGGCGGAATTGTCCCGGTTGTCGCCCATCATGAAATAGTGGCCGGGCGGCACGTCGAATTCGCGGGTGTTGTCGCCGATCGAGTTCGAATTCAGGTCAAGCGTGTCGTAGCTGACGCCGTTGGGCAGGGTCTCACGATAGACATCGATCGGGCGCGATTCCTCGGTGATGTCGGGATTGTCGATCTGGCCTGTTTTCACGCGCGGCACGCCGACGCCGTTGATGAAAAGCTGGCCGTCCTTGACCTGGATCTTGTCACCCGGCAGGCCGACAACGCGCTTGATGTAGTCGACGGACGGATCAGGCGGGAACTTGAAAACCGCCACGTCGCCGCGCTTCGGCTCGGCGCCCCAGATGCGGCCCGAAAAAATATCGGGTCCGAAAGGCAGCGAATAGCGCGAATAGCCATAGGACCATTTGGTGACGAACAGATAGTCGCCTTCCAAAAGCGTCGGCCGCATTGATCCCGATGGGATCGAAAAAGGCTGGAACAGCAGCGTGCGGATGACCAGGGCGAGCAAAAGCGCCTGGACGATGACGCTGACGGTCTCGCCAAGCCCGCCGGATTTCTTCTCGGATTTTTCAGCCACGCTCATGTCGTCCTCGATTGTGCGTTGGATGGTATAGAGTCTCGGCGCGCGCTGGGCAACGTCAATGCCGGTCGTCAGAGGCAATCAATGTGGCGCTTCTTCGACGGGCAGCGCCTCGATGATCACAAAGGCTTGAGCGAGCGGGAAATCATCCGTGATGGTGAGGTGGATTGCCGCCCGATGGCCCTTTGGCAGGATTTTGTCCAGCCTGGCCTGCGCTCCTCCCGTCAGCGCCATGGTCGGCGCGCCACTGGGCAGGTTGACGACACCCATGTCGCGCCAGAACACGCCCTGCGCCAGTCCGGTGCCCAGCGCCTTGGCGCAGGCCTCCTTGGCGGCGAAACGCTTGGCATAGGAGGCCGCGCGGGCGCGTCGATTGTCCGAACGCGCCTGTTCGATGTCGGTGTAGATTCTCTGGACGAAGCGCTGGCCGTGACGCTCCAGCGATTTCTCGATGCGTCTGATGTCGATCAGGTCGCTGCCGATGCCGATGATCATCGCGCAGTGGAACCGATGCTTGCGCCGGGATGGGACGATTGCGCATGCCGGCTTGCGCGCTCGGCCAGGCGTTTGCGCCGCTGTTCGCGGAAAGCGTTCATGCCCCAGCGCGTGATGGCGTAGAACAGCAGCCCGAAGATCAAGCCGAGCGGAACCGCACCGATCAGCATCGGTTCAAGGACCGGTTTCCACAATTGCGCGAAGGAGAGGTTGTGCAACATCTCGCCCAGATGCGCCGGCGGCCCATGTGTCGGCAAACGGTCATGCAGGATGAGCTTGCCCGTTTCCCACGACGCGCCCCATAGCAACGGGAAGGTGAGCGGGTTGCCGAAAAAAACGGCGCCAAGCGCCGCCGCCACCAAATTGCCGGCGATCACCCAGCACAGGATGGCAGCGATGATGAAATGGAAACCGACGGGGAAGAATGAAGCGAAGACACCGGCCGCAACGCCGGCCGCCACCGCATGCGGTGTGGCCTTCAGCCGCAGGATGCGCTTGGAAAAATACTGAAGCGAGCGCGAAAACGAGCGGCGCGGCCAAAGATAGGTACGCACCCGCTCATAAAGGCCATCAGGCTTGCGGCGTCGAAATAGCACTCTGTTCCCGTTCCACAGCGCCCGCAACGGCACCTTCAGCCGGGCGTGGCAGCCACATCTTGCGCTTGACGATCACCCTATGGCAATCGCCAGCTTATATAACAACGCGCTGGCGCAAGAACAACCAAACACCTTTTGTGCCGCGCTTGTCGCCGCCCTTCGGGGCGGCTGGTCTTGCTTCGAACATTGGACAATCGCGGCAAATTTAAGGAACGGCAGTCGCATCGCCGAAAGGCACAGCGCCGCCAGCGGCTACGGCAGGTATTCGCTGACCTCGACCAGATTGCCGTCCGGGTCGCGGAAATAGACCGACATCATTGGACCTCGGGCCCCGATACGTTCAACCGGGCCGAGTTCCACCACCACACCATTGGCCGCGAGCCGCGCACGGACCTCATCCAGTGGCCGCTCGGTGATCAGGCAGAAATCACCTGATCCTGATGTCGGCGACTTCGCCTTTGGCTCGAAAGTCCGGCCGACCTCATGCACATTGATCTTATGGCTACCGAAAGCCAGCGCCGTCGGTCGATCGGCCGCGTCGATGCGCTCAAAACCCAGCACGCGCTGGTAAAACTCACAGGTCACTTCCAGCGAAGCGACCGTCAGCACGAAATGATCGATGCCGGCGATCATTTCCAATTCGTCTTCACGCATGTCGGCATGCCCCGTCAGATGTTGCGGCTGCCGGGCTTGATCGCCGGGATGGCGGCAAGCTCCGGCGGCAGCCGGTCGGCCGGATAGGCCGGGACCTCATACTCGGCAAGCGCGATGAGCGGCACGCCGACATCAGTCTTGCCGGCCGAACGATCGATGATGCAGGCCGCGGCAACCACCTCGGCGCCAAGCTCGCGCAGGCACTCGATGGTCTCTCGGATCGACAGGCCGGTGGTGACGATGTCCTCGACGATGACGACACGCGACCCCCTGGCGATCTCGAAGCGGCGCAAGCGGAACTCGCCCCCTTCCCGCTCGACCCAGATCGCCGGCACGCCGAGATGACGTGAGGTCTCATAGGCCGGGATCAGCCCGCCGATCGCCGGGCCGACGACATAGTCGATCTTGCCGGGCACGCCTGCGCGGATCTTCTCCGCCAGCGCCTTGCACAGAAGCTCGGTCTTGTCGGCATGCATGAACACGCGCGCCTTCTGCAGGAAGACCGGACTGCGCAGGCCCGAGGTCAAAATGAAATGCCCTTCCAGAACAGCACCCGCCTCGCGGAAAATGCCCAGCACTTCATCGGTGTTCATGTCTGCCTCTTTTTGATTGACCATGACGTTGTCCGAAACCGGAGCATGGTCTAGCCATTGACGCGTCTTGCGTCGCTGACGCTCGAATTGTCCTTGAGCTGCGATAGCAGCCGGTTGAGGTGCTTGAGATCCCAGACTTCGAGATCGATCAGCATTTCGGTGAAGTCGGGCGCAGTGCGCACCATCGACAGCGTATGGATGTTGGCGTCGTTCGAGGCAACCACCTGCGCTATATCGGCGAGTGACCCCGGCGCGTTGATGGCGGTGACCGATACGCGCGCCGGAAAGCGTTCCTTGGTGCGCTCATCGATGTCCCAGCGCACGTCGATCCAGCGCTCGGGCTGGTCATCGAACGCCTGCAGCGCTGGCGACTGGATCGGATAGATAGTGATGCCGGTGCCCGGCTGGACGATGCCGACGATGCGATCGCCAGGGACTGCCCCTTCCGGCGCGAAGCGCACCGGCAGATCGCCGCGCACGCCGCGGATCGGCACGGCTCCATCGCGCGGCTGGTCCTTGTCCTTGCGCGCGGCACGACCCGGAATCTGGAACAGCATGCCGGCGGCATTGCGGATCTTCGACCAGCCCTCCTCTCGCGGCTTGGGGACGGCCGTGGTGACGCGCTCATCCTTGTAGTCAGGGAATACCGCCTTCATGACATCAGTGGAGGCGAGCTCGCCACGCCCGACAGAGGCCAGCACATCCTCGATGTCCTTGCGCGCCAACCTGTGCAGCACCTGCTTCAGGCTCTCCTTGGTGAAGGTCTTGCCGGCACGCTCGAAGGCGCGTTCCAGGATGCGGATGCCAAGACCCGAATATTGCTTGCGGATGGCGTTCTTGGTGGCACGGCGGATGGCCGAGCGCGCCTTGCCGGTGACGACGACCGATTCCCACGCCGCCGGCGGCACCTGCGCCTTGGAGCGGATGATCTCGACCTCGTCGCCGTTCTTCAGTTCCGTCATCAGCGGCATGATGCGGCCGTTGACCTTGGCACCGACGCAGGTGTCGCCGACATCGGTGTGCACCGCATAGGCGAAGTCGATCGGTGTCGCGCCGCGCGGCAGCGCAATCAACATGCCTTTCGGGGTGAAGCAGAACACCTGGTCCTGGAACAGTTCCAGCTTGGTATTTTCGAGGAAATCCTCAGGGTTGTCGCCTTCGGCAAGCTGCTCGATGGTGCGGCGCAGCCAGGCGTAGGCGTTGGTTTCCTTTGAAATCGCGTGGGCGGCGCCATTCGTCTTGCCGCCGGTATCCTTGTAGATCGAATGGGCGGCGACGCCGTATTCGGCGATCTTGTTCATCTCTCGGGTACGGATCTGCAGCTCGACACGCTGGCGCGACGGGCCGACAATGGTGGTGTGGATCGAGCGGTAGTCGTTCTGTTTCGGCGTCGAGATGTAGTCCTTGAAGCGACCCGGCACCATCGACCACGCGGTGTGGATGGCGCCAAGCGCCCGGTAGCAGTCCTCGACCGTGTCGACGACGACGCGAAAGCCGAAGATGTCAGAGAGCTGCTCGAAGGACAGCGCCTTGGCCTCCATCTTGCGGAACACCGACCACGGCTTCTTCTGCCGGCTCTTTACGCTGGCGTTGATCGCATGCTTCTCGAACAACGTGGACAGTGCCTTTTCGATGTCCGTCAGCACGCCCTTGTTGCGTTCGAAGATTTCGGCAAGCCGTGCGGTGACGGCGCGATAGGCTTCAGGATTAATGAAGCGGAAGGCGATCTCCTCCAGCTCTTCACGCATGCCTTGCATGCCCATGCGCCCGGCCAGCGGTGCGTAGATATCCATCGTCTCCTCGGCGATGCGCAGGCGCTTGGCCTCCGGCATGTGGTCGAGGGTGCGCATATTGTGCAAACGATCGGCGAGCTTGACCAGCAGCACGCGGACATCTTCCGAAATCGCCAGCAGAAGCTTTCTCAGGTTTTCCGCCTGCTCGGCCTTCTTCGAGACCAGATCGAGCTTCTTCAACTTGGTCAGGCCCTCGACCAGCTTGCCCATTTCGGGGCCGAACAGATCGTCGATCTCGGCCCGCGTGGCGGTCGTGTCCTCGATGGTGTCGTGCAGCAGGGCGACCGCGATCGTCGCCTCGTCCATATGCATTTCGGTGAGGATGGCGGCGACTTCGAGCGGATGCGAGAAATACGGATCGCCGGAAGCGCGCTTCTGGTGGCCATGCTTCTGCATGGCATAGACATAGGCCTTGTTGAGCAACGCCTCGTTGACGTCAGGCTTGTAGCGCTGGACGCGCTCGACAAGCTCATACTGACGCATCATGGGCGGAATCTCGCGGTGCTGAAATGATTGATGCGCCGCACTAGCGTACGGCGCATCCCATAGATAGCCACGAAACTGACTGGACGGAAGTGCCGGAAACGTATTCCAGGCAGGTCCAGAACGCTGGCTTAGTAGTCGTCGCTCTTTTCCGGCGGCACCAGGCCCTCGATGCCGGCCAGGAGGTCTTCCTCGGTCATCCGGTCGAAGGTGATGTTCTCCTCGGCGTCGTCGGCGTCGGTGGCGGCAACGGCGGTGCCGGTCTGATCGGCAATCGCCTCGCCATCGGCCTCGGGCTCGTCGACCTCGACATGCTTCTGCAGCGAATGGATCAGATCTTCCTTGAGGTCGTCGGGCGACAGCGTCTCATCGGCGATCTCGCGCAGCGCCACAACCGGATTCTTGTCGTTGTCACGCGGCACTGTGATCGGCGCGCCCTGGCTGATCTGCCGGGCACGATGGCCGGCAAGGAGCACCAACTCGAAGCGGTTGTCGACCTTGTCGATGCAATCTTCAACGGTTACGCGGGCCATGGATTGCCCCTTTCATGCGATGGATTTGATGGAAAACAGGCGCGGTCCATAACCCGAACGCCGCCAAAATACAAGCATCATGGCAATGGCTGGGTTGCATGGCGCCCAAACCTTGGTTCAAACACCCGATTTGGCAAAACCAGTCTGTGCTATGTGTTCGGTGTCCCGATCACAATTGCTTGCAGTGCCGCACGCGCCCTTGGATTGCCGCGAAACTGGCGCTATCTCGGATGGCATAGAGGTCAGCCGGTTTATTATGAGCCTGACCGAACGCTATCGCATTTGGTTTAGACGGGTGTTTATTTCGAGAAGGAATATTTTCCATGTTCGACCCTCGTGAAAAAATCGCCCTATTCATCGACGGCGCCAATCTCTACGCGACGTCGCGCGCGCTCGGCTTCGACATCGACTACCGCAAGCTTCTGTCGAGCTTCCAGAAGCGCGGCTATCTGCTGCGCGCCTATTATTACACGGCGCTGGTCGAGGATCAGGAATACTCCTCGATCCGTCCACTGATCGACTGGCTCGACTATAATGGCTTCAAGGTGGTCACCAAGCCGGCCAAGGAATTCACCGACTCGACCGGCCGCCGCAAGATCAAGGGCAATATGGACATCGAGCTCACCGTCGATGCGCTGGAACTCGCCGATGTCGTCGACCACTACGTCATCTTTTCCGGCGACGGCGATTTCCGCACATTGGTCGAGGCATTGCAGCGGCGTGGCCGCAAGGTATCGATCGTCTCGACCATGGCCTCGCAGCCGCCGATGATCTCCGACGATCTGCGCCGCCAGGCCGACCATTTCATCGACCTGACGACGCTGAAGAACGAGGTTGGCCGTGACCCGTCCGAGCGCCCGGTGCGCAGGCCCGAGCCGGCCGAAGTCGACGAGGACGATTATTGAGGCCGGTCGCCTTGACCGTGCTTTCCGCCTCCGAACCCGGCCGCGATTGCCCGCTCTGCCCAAGGCTGCATGACTTCATCGCCGAGTGGCGGCAGCGCGAGCCGTCCTGGTTCAATGCGCCGGTGCCGACTTTTTTACCACCCGAGGGTGACGCGGCGGTTCAGTTGCTGATCGTCGGGCTGGCGCCTGGCCTGCGCGGTGCCAATCGAACGGGCCGCCCGTTCACCGGCGACTATGCCGGCGACCTGCTCTACTCGACGATGATTTCGCACGGTTTTGCGCGCGGAGAGTTCAAGGCGCGGCCAGATGACGGATTGGAGCTGGTCGGCACCGCGATCACCAACGCGGTGCGCTGCGTGCCGCCGGAGAACAAGCCGGTGGGCGCTGAGATTGCCACCTGCCGGACATTCCTGGTGCCGACGATCGCCAGGTTCCCGAATCTGCGCGCCGTGCTGGCACTGGGATCGATCGCGCATCAGTCGACGGTGCGGGCGCTGGGCGGGCGCGTCGCCGCCTATCCGTTCAAGCATGGCGGGCAGCTGCCGGCCGGCAGCATCACGCTGTTTTCGAGCTATCATTGCTCGCGCTACAACACCAACACCGGTGTGCTGACCGAAGCGATGTTCGTTAGCGTTTTCAGCCAGATAGCGGCGTTCCTGCGGAAATAGAGTCGGGCGCCAGCGGATCAGCTTGATGGCGCAAACAGTGCAGCCAGCACCGCCGGCCCACCCTTCAGCACGTTCATATCGACATCGCCATTGATGCCGTCGACGCGACCCCTGTTGTGGTACTGCCAGTAGACCCAGTCGTCGCGGTCCGGCTCCAGGAGCAACGAGCGGAGCCAGAGCGGACGGGCAGCAATGCGCCCTGCATAGGTCTGCGCTGCCTCATCGGTCAGATAGACGATCGCAGGCTTGCCGAACGTCGCCTCGACTAGAGCGAGGAACGCGGCCAGTTCGGCGTTCAATTGTTCGGGCGTCGGCCGCTGCGGGCAGTTGCCGCCGAATTCGATGTCGACGACCGGCGGCAGCAGCGGCTGGTCGTGCGGCACAACCGAGATGAAATTCTTCGCCTGGTCGGCGCCAGGTCGGCAAAAGGTGAAAAAGTGATAGGCGCCGACGGCGAGACCGGCGGCGCGGGCCTCTTCCAGATTCCTCGCGAAGGCATCGTCGACATGATCGCCGCCTTCGGTCGCCTTGATGACTGCGAAGGCGACATCGTCGGCGGCGACACGCGGCCAGTCAATCCGGCCCTGATGATGGGAAACGTCGATGCCCCTGAGCGGATATTTGTCGCGGTCCGGCGAGAATGCCCTGAAATAGATGTAGCCGCCTGCTGCGACGAAACATACCAAGACCAGACTGGCCAGACCAAAGAGGACAATCCGGTTCTTCAAGCGAATGGCCCCAGCCTACCCACGCTCTTTTAACAGCCGGCCCTTCTCGCGCGACCAGTCGCGCTGCTTCTCGCTCTCGCGTTTGTCGTGCAGTTTCTTGCCGCGACCGACGGCGAGCAGCAGCTTGGCGCGGCCCTGGTCGTTGAAATAGATTTTCAGCGGTACCAGCGTCATGCCTTCGCGGTCGACGCTTTGCGACAGTTTCGCCATTTCGCGCTTGTTGAGCAGCAGCTTGCGGCGGCGGCGCGGCTCGTGGTTGAAGCGGTTGGCCTGCAGATATTCCGGCAGATAGGAGTTGATCAGCCAGATCTCGCCGCCTTCGACCGAGGCGTAGCTGTCCTGGATGTTGGCCTGGCCCTGGCGCAGCGACTTGACCTCGGTGCCGGTCAGCACCAGACCGGCCTCGACCGTGTCGAGCACCTCATAGGAAAACCGCGCCTTGCGGTTTTCCGAAACGGTCTTGTTGTTGGGATCGGCTTTTCTGACTTGATTCATGATGCGGAGAGGTGGCGCCTCATCCCTAATTAATCAAGCCGGCGTGCTTCATAGCCGCATCGATCTTGTCGGCAGTCGACTGTTCGATCGTCACCAGCGGCGAGCGCAGCACGTTTTCGACCTTGCCTAGCTTCGACAGCGCGTATTTGGCGCCGGAAACGCCAGGCTCGATGAAGATCGCCTTGTGCAGCGGCAGCAGGCGATCCTGCAGATCCAGCGCCTTGGCGCTGTCGCCGGCAAGCGTTGCCTCCTGGAATTCGGCGCACAGCCGCGGCGCGACGTTCGACGTCACCGAAATACAGCCGACGCCGCCATGCGCGTTGAATCCAAGCGCCGAAGCATCTTCGCCCGAAAGCTGGATGAAATCCTTGCCGCACGTGGCACGCTGCTCGGAAACCCGTTCGACCTTGCCGGTGGCATCCTTGACACCGACGATATTCTTGAAGTCGTGCACGAGCCGGCCCATCGTGTCCGGCATCATGTCGATGACCGAGCGCGGCGGGATGTTGTAGATGATGATCGGCAGCTTGGTCGCCCTGGCGACCGCCGCGAAGTGCTCATACAGGCCGCGCTGCGTCGGCCTGTTATAATAAGGCGTGACGACCAGGGCGGCATCGGCGCCGGCCTTCTCGGCATACTGCACGAGCCCGACGGCTTCCTCGGTGTTGTTGGAACCAGCGCCGGCGACGACCGGAACTCGTCCCTTGGCCACCTCGATGCATACCTTGACGACCTGGCGGTGCTCGTCATGCGACAGTGTCGGCGACTCGCCGGTGGTGCCGACCGGCACCAGGCCCGTCGTGCCCTCCGCGAGTTGCCATTCGACGAATGCGCGAAAGGCTTTCTCGTCGAAACGCCCGCTCTTTTCGAACGGTGTCACGAGCGCAGTAAGCGAGCCTCTCAGCATATCGTCCAACTCCTTGGCACTTCTGGTGTTTTGTGTCGGTGTTTGTGGTCGCGCCTTCTAACCGAAAGCGAAGCGGCGCACCATAGTCTCGACATGGTTGCGCGGCAAGCATTGCCATGGTGCCAGCAAGCGCAATTCGAACGGCCTCGCTAACTCTTTGTTTACGGGCTCTTCACGACCTAAGTTTAGGCTTCGAGGCATCTTCGCCAGCTTGTGGAATGCCAGGACAAGGAAAGATTTAAGGATCATGCCGGGCGGTCGGCCTCACCTTCTCGCGCTGCTTGGCGCCGCGCTCGCGCTGATGCCGGGCATGGCGATCAGCGGCAGCGTGGACGCACGGGTCACCTCAGCCATTCCGATTCCAGGCGCGGCAATTGCGCTGCCAGACCTGCAGGACAGAACGCGACAGGCGCCCTTGCCCGACGTCGCCCCTTTGAAAAGCGGACTGGATGCGTTGGCGCAGGGTGATAGTCCCCGCGCTCGTGGCGTGCGCGATGCCCTTCCGGCGCAGTCGCTCGACCAGCATATCCTTGCCTGGGCGATCGCGCTTTATGGCGGCGACAAGGTTCCGAGCGATGATATCACTGCTGCGGCCAAGATGCTGCCCAACTGGCCGGGGACCGTAGCCCTTCGCAAGAACAGCGAGCGCGCGCTCTATCGAGAGAACCCTGCCCCCGACATCGTCATCAGGGCGTTCGATGGCAGCCAGCCGCAGACATTCGAAGGCGTGATGGTTCTCGCCCGCGCCTATGTGGCGTCCAGCAATACCAAGGCGGCGCGTTCCGTGCTGTCGCCCTTCTGGCGCACCGCGATCCTGGAGGCCAGGGACGAGGCGGCGCTGATCAAGGAATTCGGCAGCCTGATCCCGGCCGCAGACCACCGCTTTCGCATGGAGCGCATGTTCTATGCCGACCGCGCGAATTCCGCGCTGCGCGTCGCCGGCCTCGCCGGCGCCCAGCAGCTCGCCGATGCATGGGCGGCGGCCGACAAAGGCGACAAGAACGCGCCCAAGCTGCTGAAGGCCGTGCCGGCAATGCAACGTTCGGCCGGCTACTTCTTCGCGCAGGCCGAATATTTGCGCAAGCAGGAGGATTTTGCCGGCGCTGCAGCCATTGTGATGCAGGCACCGACCGATCGCGAAGCTCTGGTCGATCCGGATGCCTGGTGGGTCGAGCGCCGGGTGCTGTCGCGTGAACTGGTCGACCAGGGCGACATGAAGGCCGCGTACAAGATCGTCGCCACACACGCTGCCGAAAGTGCCACCAATGCGGCCGACGCCGAATTCCATGCCGGCTGGTACGCGTTGCGCGGCCTGAACGACCCCAAGCTTGCCGCAACGCATTTCGCTCGCATCGCCGACCTTGCCCAAGGGCCGATGACGCTGTCGCGCGCGTATTACTGGCTCGGCCGTGCCGCCGAAGTCGGCGGCCCGGGCAACGCCAGGGATTATTTTGCGCGCGCCGCTGCCTACGGCACGACATTCTACGGCCAGCTTGCCGCCGAACGTGTCGGCCGGCAGGCGCTCAACATCGTCTATCCCTCGCCAAGCGCCGCCGACCGGCAGAACTTTGCCGGCCGCGAGGCCGTCAGCGCCATCAAGCGGCTGCAGGAGGCGGGCTACGATCGCTATGCCGAGACGCTCTATCGCGACCTTGCCGGGCAGTTGACCAGTCCAGGCGAACTGGCGCTGCTCGCTGTCCTTGCCGAAAAGCAAGGGAACCATTTTATGGCGCTGAAAATCGGCAAGATCGCCGGGGCACGCGGCATCGATGTCGGCGCATTGTCGCATCCGCTCGGCGTCATTCCCGATTCGGCTGACATTTCCGGCTCGGGCAAGGCGCTGGCCTATGCGATCGCCCGCCAGGAAAGCGAATTCAACATCGGCGCCGTGTCCAGCGCCGGCGCGCGCGGGCTGCTGCAGCTGATGCCGGGAACCGCAAGGCAATTGGCGAAGAAGGCCGGGCTGCAGTTTTCGCAAATACGGCTGACCACCGATGCCGGCTACAACGCGACGCTTGGTTCGGCCTTCCTCGGCGAACAGCTCGACCGCTTCAACGGCTCTTACGTGCTGACCTTCGCCGGCTACAATGCTGGCCCCAACCGGGCCAGCCAGTGGGTGGCCAGATATGGCGACCCGCGCGGCAAGGACATCGACGCGGTCGTCGACTGGATCGAGCGGATTCCCTACACAGAAACAAGAAGTTACGTTCAGCGCGTGATGGAGAATTACGAGGTCTACAAGATGCGTATTTCCGGCAAATACGACATTGTCGGGGATCTGGTGAACGGGCGGAGTTGAGCCTTTCTGTCCTTCTCCACTTGTGGGAGAAGGCAAAAGCGCCTTTTATTGACCATCCCTGCCCTCGCCTGTAGCTGTCCAGATTGATACAGCGAGGTCGCACATTCCGATGGCAAGCGAGCAGCTTTTTTCCGACTTCTTCTACAGCGCACCGGACGGGTTAAAACTCCATGCGCGCGTCTATGGCGAGGCCAATTCCGGACCCTGGCCGGTTGTCTGCCTGCCTGGCCTGACCCGCAATGCCAGGGATTTTCACGAGCTGGCGCTCTATCTGTCGACGCATGCGGCAACTCCACGAAAGGTCATCGCCTTCGACTACCGCGGGCGCGGGCAGTCGGCTTATGATCCCGACGTCAAAAATTACAATGTCGGCGTGGAGGCCGGCGACATTCTCGCCGGGCTGGCGGCGCTGAACATCGGAGAAGCGGCCTTCATCGGCACCTCGCGCGGGGGATTGATCATCCATGTGCTCGGGACGATGCGGCCATCCGTCCTGAAAGCCATTGTTTTCAACGACATCGGACCGGTGATCGAGACGGCCGGACTTGCCCATATCCAGTCTTATCTCGAGCGCGACCCGGCACCGAAAACCCGCACACAGGCGGCGGCCGCCCAGCGCAGCGTGCATGGCGAAGACTTCCCCGCTCTTGCCGGCGCCGATTGGGATCGGATGGTATGGGCTCTCTACCGCGAAACGGATGGTGGGCTGGTGCCGGATTTCGATCCGAAGCTGGTGGATACCGTTGCCAGTCTCGATCTGACGCAGAAGCTGCCTGATCTATGGCCGCAATTCGAGGCGTTGGCCGCCATCCCGTTGCTCGCCATACGTGGTGCCAATTCGAGATTGCTGTCGATAGACACGCTCAAGCAGATGAAAGAGCGCCATTTCATGATGGAGACGATCACCGTCGAGGGCCAGGGCCATGCGCCGTTCCTCGAGACCGGCAGCCTACCGGGCGACATAGGCGCTTTTCTCGATCAGGCCGAGCGGAAGAATATCCTGAAGTAAATCCCATGACCGAACATGGTCACGGGATAGCTATGATAGTATAGGCAAGTTTCTTCAGCCTACTTGGCTTTTGAACTTTTCCGAGTCGCTTTCGGCGACTCCTTAGCGGCGGCGGCTGCCTCGTCCCTCTTTTTCCGCTCTGCCGTCGGCGACGAAGGCGTCGTCACCGGCGAAGAAAACATGGAGCCTTCAGCGCAATTACCGCCCGGCTGAGTCGATCGAGGCGTTTCCAGCACGATGACACAGCCATCGAGATCGTTGGTGGCCAGATGCGCGTAGCGCATCGTCATCGACAGCGTTTGGTGGCCGAGCCACATCTGCACGCGCCTGATGTCGATGCCGCCCTGGACCAGACGCGAGGCGCAGGTATGGCGCAGTATATGCGGCACCACCTGATCGTCGGCACCGAGGCCGACTTCGGCCTTCGCGTCGTTCCAGATGGCACGGAACTGTGCCTGGCTGAGCTTGGTGAACGGTCCTTTGGGCCGGCGGCCCTCAGTGGGAGGCAGCTTGATGACCTCTTTGACCCGCTCGGTCATCGGAATGGTGCGGCTGCGGCCGGATTTGGTGATCCAGAAGGAGACGCGATGCTCCTGGATATCGTTCCAGATCAGCCCAAGCGCCTCGCCGAGACGGCATCCGGTGTCGACCAGGAAAACGGAAAGCCTGTAGGCATCCTCGCTGCGGCTCTTGATGGCGGCGAACAGGCGCGCCTCTTCGTCCCTTTCGAGGAACCGAATCCGACCCGCCCGCTCCTTCTGGCGGCGGAACTCGGGCAGGCTGTGGATATCTCCCATCTTGTGAGCCTTGCGCAGCAGTTTGCTGAGGGCAGCCATCTTTCGATTGATGGTTGCGTTGCTGTTGCCGCGCTGGCGCAAGGTGCCGATAAGGTTGTCGAGGGTACTTTGGTCAAAGGCGCTGAAACGCTCCCCAAGGAGGATCTCGTCTATTTCGCCGATGAAAGAGCTGACATTATACTTATGCCGCCCATCATCCCATAATATGTCACGATATGCTGAAAAAAGATCTCTGACCCGATGCGACTTTACTTCTCTAATCTTGTTATAGATGTATCGAATCTTCGGACTTTGAGAAGAAAACATCGAAAAATGATCAGAGGACTCGCCCTCTTGAATCGCTTCGTTCGTCATCATTTGCCACACCCCCGAGTGGGATAGGTCAGCCCTACCCGCTTGGAAGCGTCCTTTCAAGAGATTTTAATCACGCGGTTGTGATTTCCATCCGCCCATCAGCAGATCCCACGAAACCACTCCACGGATTTATTCAGCTACCGTTACCCCCATCCTTCTGTTTGCCTTGATCCAGTCGCGAAACGAAAACAGCCCGGGCGCTTGCACGCCCGGGCTGAATTTCACCTGTAAGGAACCAGCCCTTAGAACGAGCGCTGGAAGCGGAGAATGCCGCCGATGTTGCTCTTCTTGTCAGCGCCGAACCAACCCTTGTTAAGGTCGTCACTGCCGACGTTCTGGTAGTCGACTTCGGCCGTGACCGTGAAGCCCGGAACGACGTCATAAGCGACGTTCGCCGCAATGCCGAGGTTCTTCCAGTCATCATACGAGACCTGAGCGTTGAACGAGGTCTTCTCGTTGAACTTGTAGGTGCCACCGCCCCACACCGCCCAGTTGCCGCCCCACTGCTTGTACATGCCGCGACCGCCAGCTCCGACCAGCGGATCATCGCCGAGGTTGTCGTCGGAGCCGTAGCCACCCATGACCCACAGCGACAGTTCGTTGGAGACGTTCACGTCCAGGCGAACCTTGCCGGCAACTTCTTCGTAGTTGCTGTCATACGAGACAACGCCGGTGATGGCGCCCCAGCCCTGCGTCCACTTCACGCCGCCGACAACATGCGGAACATAGCTGTCGATCGAGTAGTCGCCATAACCTTCTTCCAGCGAGACCACTGCCGAGAAGCCATTGCCGGCGTCGAAGTAGTACTGGATGACATTGGTGTCGAAGCCGCCGTAGGGAACGATCGTATCCTGGATGACGTTGCCGGCATAGCCGATGAACGTATCGAAGGCCGATTCGTCTTTACCGACGCGCAAGCCGCCGAGCTGGATCCAGGCGAAATTCAGCGTGGTACCCTTGTTGTGAGCCTGCCAGTCGCCGGCAAACTCATCGGTGTAGTCGCCGGTGTTGTTGCCGAAGTTGAAGCGGGTTTCGGTGTAGGTCTTCAACGTGCCGAGTTCGGTCTCCTGGCCGGTCCAGGTCTTCAGCGTGAAGCGAGCCTGCTTGTAGTAGGTGTCGTGCTCGTCGTCGTTCATACGGTCCGGAACGTTGTTGACGCCATCGTTGGTGCCGTGATCGCCCACGCCGATATCGTAACGGACATAGCCGCCGATGCGCAGGCAGGTCTCGGTGCCGGGGATGTAGAAGTAGCCAGCGCCGTAGACGTCGCAAATCTTGACGTATTCAGCGGGTTCCGGCTCGGCGACGACGACGGCGTCGGCGG
>NZ_RZQE01000870.1:0-1315 GCF_004022955.1 Mesorhizobium sp. M7A.F.Ca.US.002.01.1.1
ATCATAAGCCGGAACAGAACCCGGAGCCGGTGGTCAACCAAAACCAGGCCGCGAAACCCGCGCCCAAGGCCAAACCTGCCGAATTGCGCCCCGTGGAACCGCGCAATGGCGCCCAGCCCGCAGGTTTCGCGCCGGCCAATGACGATCGCCAGAAGGATTACAAGACGCTCCTGCACAGCCTCAACAGGCGTGCCTCGAACACCATTTACTGGGTCGTCGCCTTCGTTTCGCTCGCCTGGTTCGCCGGTGCCGGTGGTTTGGCCAATCTGCTTTTCGGACCGAGCATTTGGAGAATCCGCACGCTCGACCAGTTCCTCGCCCGTCCGGAACTGATCGGCCTCGCCGTCGCGGCCATCGTGCCTGTCATCCTGTTCTGGGCCTTCGCCGCCATGATTCGCCGCGCCCAGGAAATGCGCATCGCCGCACAGTCGATGACCGAAGTGGCCTTCCGCCTGACCGAGCCGGAAAACCTTGCCCAGGATCGCGTCATGATGATCGGCCAGGCCGTTCGTCGCGAGGTCGCGGCGATGGGCGAAGGCATCGAACGCACGCTTGCCCGCGCCGTCGAACTGGAAACGCTTGTCCACAGCGAAGTCAACCAGATCGAACGCTCCTATTCCGAGAATGAATCCCGCATCCGTTCGCTGGTCGACGGCCTCGGCAGCGAGCGCGAAGCCGTCGTCACCCATGCCGAGCGCGTCCGCGCCTCGATTACCGGCGCGCATGAGACGCTGAAGGACGAGATCGGCGCGGCTTCCGACATCATTCGCGACTCGATCCTCAATGCATCGACCAAATTGTCGATGACGATCACCAATTCCGGCGACACGCTGATCGACCGCATCAACGAAAGCTCGATGTCGATCTTCGATTCCGTCGAAGGCCGGCTCGATTCGATCACCGACCGTCTGTCGACCTCGGGCGAGGCCTTCGCCAGCCTTCTCGACACCCGCATTGCCAAGCTGACGGACACCACGGACGGACTGACGCGGTCGTTGACCGATCTACTCGACGATCGCACCACCGGCATGGTGTCGCTGCTTGGCGGCGCCGCGCGCACCCTCAATTCCGAATTCGAGGCCAGCCTCAACGGCATCGAGCGCACGCTCGCCGAACGCGGCCAGGCGCTGATCAGCGAGTTCCAGACCCGCGCCGAGGCGCTCGACACCGGAACGCAGAAGCTCAATGCGGCACTCGAGGCCCGCGCCCGCCAGATCAATGAAACGCTGGTCGAGCGCGCCCGCGAAATCGCGCACACCTTCGCCGAGAGCAAGGACACGCTGTCGGCGATGATCGATCAGGGCAAGACCCAGAT
>NZ_RZQE01000871.1:0-1311 GCF_004022955.1 Mesorhizobium sp. M7A.F.Ca.US.002.01.1.1
GGCAGCAACCGCTCGAGCGCGACCAGATCGATGTCCGGGCGTGCCTCGGCGATGGCCGCCAGCACCGATCGGAGGGCCGGCATATCCACCTTGGCCAGCCAGTTCGGGTCCGCGGCGACGAAGTTGCCGTTGGCGTGGCGCCCACCCATGAAGCGGGCGATCCGGAACGGCCCCTTCGAGGCAATCTCCAGCGCCAGCGAAAAAACCGGTTTGCCCTCGGCACTCAGCGTCGCGACGAGCAGGTCCGGTCGTGTCTCGGCCGCCCAGTTCAGGATCCAGGCAGCACCCTGCGCCGGACCAAACAGAGCCGAGCGGCAGAACTCGGCATAGGCCGCCAGTCCGTCCGTGGACGCCACCGAGATCGACAGGCCGGCACGGTCCCGTGGCAAGGCGCGCGACGATGCCTCGGTCGCCGCAAGCCGATTGCCGTCAAATGACGCAGTTGCGTCAACCATACCTCAATCCTTAGGGCGTATTGGTCGCGATTTGGGGGTTCGCATAGGCGCATTCCGTGCTTGGATCAGCCTAGGCGCAAAAGGTGAATGAATGATCGACGGCGGGGAGGCAATCCGGAAACTGGCGCTGAACGTCGCCCGCTATACCGGCCTTGCACCGCTGGCCAAGCCGTTCATCGGCGGCATTGGCGCCATCCTGATGCTGCACCGTGTTACCGCGACGCCGGAAAAGCCGGACGGCGTCAACCGGCATCTGAATATCGCGCCCGGGTTCCTCGATGCCATGATCGCCGACATGAAGGCGCATGGCTATGCCTTCGTCTCCATGGACGAAGCCGTCGAGCGCATCAAGGCGGGCGGCAAAGGCGGTCAGTTTGCCACGATCACCGCCGACGATGCCTATCGCGACAATATGGTCGAGGCGCTGCCGGTGCTGGAGAAGCACGGCGCGCCGATCACCATCTATGTCGCGCCCGGGCTGATCAACGGCACAGCCGACCTGTGGTGGGACGTTGTCGAGGACATCGTCAACGCGCGCGATACCTTGACGCTGACGCGGCCGAAGGGTCCGCTGACGATCGATTGCTCGACCCCCGCGAAGAAGCTGCAGGCCAATGCACGCCTGCACGCCTATCTCACCTCCGAAATCCGCGAGAAGGACCTGCAGGCGGTGTTGCGCGATCTGGCTCGCGCAAATGGCATCGACGCCGACGGTCCGCGCCTGCGCACATTGATGAACTGGGACGAAATCCGCCGCATCGCCGCGCATCCGCTGGTGACGATCGGCGCCCATACGATCAACCACAGCAATCTGAAGCGGCCCTCCGAAGCCGATGCCCGGCACGAGATCGGCGCC
>NZ_RZQE01000872.1:0-1295 GCF_004022955.1 Mesorhizobium sp. M7A.F.Ca.US.002.01.1.1
CCAGGGCTCGTGGCGGCGGTGTGAAGCGCCAGCCCGCGGCAACGCCGAAAATCGCCAACACGATCAACATCTCGACGCCGATCGAGCGGACCAGCCTGCGTTGAACTTCCGTCGATCCCGCCTCGGCCGATGCCGTGAGTTTCCAGCGGTTGACGGCAGCGAGCGTGAACAGAAAGACCAGCAGCCCGAGCTTGATCAGCAGCAGCCTTCCATAGGCGGTGTCGACCAATGCCGCGGGCGTTTGCACCTGGATGACGGCAAGCACGGTGCCGGCAGCGGCAAGCACGGCCACCACGGGCAGGATCCCCCAAGAAAATCGCCGCAGGAATGGCGTGGCCTCCGCCGATTGCCCCTTGAGCGCCAGCCCGAGTGGGACCAATGCGCCGACCCACGACGCGATGCAGACGCCATGCAGGAACACCATCGGCCGCGTCAGCCATTGCGGTTCGGCGGCACTGGCATGGCCGCTGGCGGCAAGCGCAATCCCCACCCCGGCCAGGCCGGCCAGCGCCAATGGCTTGGCGGTGGCACGGGGACCGGCCAGCGACAGCAGGCCAAGCCCCAGCGCGATCAGCGCGACCAGCACCGTCCAGCCGAAGCTGGTGCCGAGCCCGGTCCGCCAGATGACCGATTGTGCCAGATGGGAGAGCGGCGCCCCGAGTGCATCAAGCCCCTGCAATCCGAGCGACAGGGACGACGCGACCAGCCCGCTCAGGATTGCAGCTGCAACGAAGCGCTGCCCGGCACGGGCACTTCCGGCCAACCAGGCAAGCGCGAAGGCGCCGCCAACGCCGAGGAAGAGGCCGACGTAGAGAAAGATTTTGCTCGCCCAGATAGCCGACCGCAACGGCCAGTCGATGGCTTCGGATACGGCCGGCGGTTCGCTGGGCGCGCCGATGGAAAACAGCAGCGATCCGCCGACGGGATGACCGTCTGCGGAGATGACGCGCCAGCTCAAGACATGCGTGCCCGACTTGAGCGGCTGCGGATTGTCGATCTCGACGGTCTGGTCGCTGAGACGAAAGGCGGTCAGTGGAACCGGCTTGCCGTCGGGCTTCACCAGCGTCAGCACCAGAGGCGAGACCGGCTCGCTGAAGGTCAGCGAGAACTGCGCCGGTCCCTGTGCCAGCACCGCGCCGTCGGCCGGGTCGGTCTTGATCAGCGCGGCATGGGCAAAGGCCTGATCTGACACGGCAAGGCTGGCAAGAAACACGATCACAGCCAACAGACCGACGGCAAGCCGGCCGGTGCGTTTGCCGGTCATGCAAGCCGTTTGCAGGAGGGAGGTCGTGCTC
>NZ_RZQE01000873.1:0-1259 GCF_004022955.1 Mesorhizobium sp. M7A.F.Ca.US.002.01.1.1
GACGAGATGGTCGGCCAGGTGCTGGCCTCCGAAGGCTTCACCAGCGTTGAGGAAGTCGCTTATGTCGATTCCGGCGAGATCGCCTCTATTGACGGTTTCGACGAGGACACCGCTTCCGAAATCCAGACCCGCGCCCGCGAATATCTGGAGAAGATCGAGGCCGAGCACGACGACAAGCGCAAGGCGCTCGGCGTTTCGGACGAATTGCGCGAAATCCCCGGCGTCACCACCGCCATGATGGTGACGCTTGGCGAGGATGGCGTGAAGACGATCGAGGATTTCGCCGGCTATGCCGCCGACGACCTGACCGGCTGGAAGGAACGCAAGGACGGCGAGACAAAAGTCTATCCGGGCGTGCTGGCCAATCATGGCGTGACCCGCGCAGACGCCGAACAGATGGTTCTGGCCGCCCGCCTCAAGGCCGGCTGGATCACCGAAGACGAGCTTGCAGCCGAAGAAGTCTCGGCTGACGAAGCCGTTGGTGCGTGAGGTGAAACCGCATCGCACCGAACCCGCCCTTGGACGAGATGAACGATCGCACCTGCATCGTTACGCGCAAACAAGCCGAACCGGATGATCTGATCCGGTTCGTCGTCGGCCCGGATTCGGCCGTCGTTCCCGACATCAAGAGAAATCTGCCCGGCCGCGGTTGCTGGGTGAGCGCCGACCGCCTACATATCGACAAGGCTGCGGCGAAGAACCTCTTTGCCCGCGCCTTCAAGGCACAGGTGGTCGTGCCGCCCGATCTTGGCGGCATGGTCGACGGGCTGCTTTCCAGGCACGCTCTGGGCATGCTTGGTCTTGCCCGCAAGGCAGGCGCAATTTCGCTTGGTGCTACCAAGGTCGAGAGCGCGGTGCGCGGCGGATTGGCGCTTTTCGTGCTGCATGCTTCCGAGGCGTCCGATGACGGCGTGCGCAAGATCAGCCAGGCGCGACGGGCGACGGTCCATCTTGGTGGGCCCGCTATCCTTGCCTACAAACTTTTCTCCGAGGCCGAGTTGAGCTTGGCATTGGGGGGTACAAATGTGATACATGCTGCCGTTCTCGCGGGAGACGCGGGCAGGGCGGTCCAGAAGCGCATGGTTGCGCTCGACCGGTATCGGGGCGGTTCCCCGGACGATCTGGCAATGCTTGCGGCTGTTGCTGACGAAGATGATGCCGCAGAGGATATGGAATGAGCGATACGAAATCGGGTGACGACAATACGCTGAGTGTGACGCCGAAGAAGACCTTGACGCTGAAGCGCCCCGGTATGGAAC
>NZ_RZQE01000874.1:0-1248 GCF_004022955.1 Mesorhizobium sp. M7A.F.Ca.US.002.01.1.1
TCAGGCGAGAAGGCGAGAGCCCAAACCGGCACGCCCGCGGTGCCAAATGTGCGAACGGGCTGCAGGCTTTTGACGTCGAGCAGCACAATTTCACCTTTGATCGACGAGGCGGCGATGTATCGTTCATTCGCCGTGACGGCGAGCGCGGTGATCGGACTTGACGAAGCTGCAACTTCGGCCAGGATTGTCCCGCCGCGGTTCAGTTCACTCAGCTTGCCGTCCGCGCCCCCGACGAACACGCGATCGCTCCTCGTCGCCACCAGTGCGCTGAGGGGTGCAGGCATTGCGACCCTGACCGGAGCTCCGCCTTCGGCCGGCCAAAGCATGACTGCCGCGTCGTAGCCGGCACTTGCGAGCGTCCCGTCGGAGAGGTATGCAACCGCGTTGACGTTTCCCCTGTGGCCTTGGAGGACGCGCGGCTCCCCGCCGGAAAGCGGCCACACCCGCACACTGCCATCCCAGGAAGCCGAAGCGAGGGTGGAGCCGTCGGGCGACACTGCGAGCGACACGACCGGCGCTGAATGGCCTTGCAGGACGGCGACCGGCGTGCTTCGTCCGGCCTCCCAGACAGCAATGCGGCCGTCCGCCCCCGCGCTGGCGAAGCGGCCTTGCGGCAGGGCTGCGACCGCATCGACCTGCCCATCGTGAAACAGCAGCACCTCCCGTGCTTCGCCGGTCTTGATCGACCAGATGATCGCCTTGGCGTCGAAACCACCGGTGATCGCAGTTTGCCCATCGGCCGTCACGGCAATCGCCCGCACTGGTCCGCCGTGACCGCGGAGATCGGCACCCAGCGCGGCGACCCCGAAGAGGAACGGAGCAGTTGCCATCAGACACATTGCGAGCGTCGTCTTCATTGCGCACCAGGCCGTTCCGTGCTCCCTTGGCGCAGCGCCGCCGTTGCGGGCATCAAGCTTGCTGGATCGGCCATATTGTTCAAACCGTTCGAGGCAATCATATGACCCAGAATATGGAAACCGATCCCTTCAACGTCTCCATGCGCAAGTTCCTCAAGCAGGTCGGCGTGACTTCGCAGCAGGCAATCGAGAAAGCCGTGGCGGAGAAGGGCCTGAAAGGACAGGGCCGACTGACCGTGAGGGCCCTCGTCACGTCTGAGCCAGCAGGCCTGCACCATGTCGTGGAGGGCGAGATCGATCTGGGGTGAGCAGCGACCGAGGTCGGGTTCGGCTGCTACTTCGCGAACCGGATCCGCCCGGCCGGCGATGGATCATACCCGGCAAGCTCGGC
>NZ_RZQE01000875.1:0-1241 GCF_004022955.1 Mesorhizobium sp. M7A.F.Ca.US.002.01.1.1
GGCCTGCTGCTTCTGGCAATGGGTTCGATGTGGTACCGCGAGGGACGGTAGCGCGGCGCTCTTTTTCCTTCTCCCCTTGTCGGAGAAGGGAAAGCCCCCTGCTCTACTCCTCCGGCTCCGTCGTGAACATCAGCGGATAGCCCTTGGCCTTGCCGGCATCGGTGGCGCGCGTCGCCTTGGTCTCGGCGACATCCTTGGTGAACACGGCGACGACGCAGACGCCACGCCGATGCGCAGTGATCATCACCCGGTGCGCTTGGTCCTCGCTGAGTTTGAACTCGCCCTTCAGCACCGTCACCACGAATTCGCGCGGCGTGAAATCGTCGTTGATGAGGATGACCTTGTAGAGTTTTGGCCGTTCGACTTGCGGCTTGATCTGGGTACGCGGTTTTGTGGTGATTTCAGGCATCGGAACCGACAGTTTTGCGTAAGCGACGTAACCGCCATTCTGGCACCGGTGAAAACGGTCGTCCATTTTGATCGACGCGCGAAACCGGTGTCCGCCGACGCGGCCATTCACAATCATGTGGGAAGGTGTCGGTTGCCGTTCAACGGCCTTGGCGGCCGAACATGCGACGGCCGGGAATCTGCCGCACGGCCGCAGCGGGCGGTATATCGGACCGAAAACGGTTTCCGCCGGCATCCGCCCGGCGTTCCAGCCAGGTCGCGATCGGCCACGCGGCGACGCAGATCAACGTCGCGCCGGTCAGCACGACCAGCAGCCAGGTCTGTGCCGGCGTTATGTAGTCCCAGTTGGTGGAAATCGCCGGCGCGAACAGCGAAGGCTCGGTGCGTCCGCTGGCCGGATCGGGGACCGGGCTGGCGGTGAACAGGATAAGCACTCTGGCGAGGCCGGTGGCAACCAGACCGCCGATCACCATCGAGCGCAAAATGGACGAAAGCCGCTTCTTCATGCGGATTGTCCTACACGGCCGGCGTTGCAAACGGGTTAAGTGTCAGTCGAGGCGGAAGCTGCCGGTGCCAGACTTCGCCAAAGATCAGTTGAACCCATCGACCGCTTCATAGCCAATGTCAGGGCTTCAGCGGCTCGGACAGGAAGAAGGCCGCTCCAACCGAAACCAGCTGGAGCGGCCTTGGTCAACAGACCGGCATTTTATGCCGGACCTTATCAGGTCTTCGGGGCGTCCTTCTTGACGGCCTTCTCAGCAGCCTTCTTGTGCTTCTTGACGGTCTTCTTGACGACCTTCTTCGGAGCAGCCTTGGCCGGAGCAGCAGTCGCC
>NZ_RZQE01000876.1:0-1240 GCF_004022955.1 Mesorhizobium sp. M7A.F.Ca.US.002.01.1.1
GTATCAATCCGCACTCCTACCCGCTTTTCGACCTGCCCGCCACCTCGCTGTCGCGGTTGCCGGAAGCCGCGCGCACACGCGACCTGACAGAGATCGCGGCCAGTACTTACGGCGCGCCGTCGCCAGCCTACGTCGTGGCGGCGCCGGGCACACAGATCCTGTTGCCGCGCGTTGCGTCGCTCATTTCGCCCGGCAAGGCGTTGGTGCTGGGTCCGACCTACGCCGAACATGCCCGCGCTGCCGCGATCGCCGGGCACCAGGCGGCGGAGGTCGATAATTTCGAAGCGTTGGCTGACGCCGACCTCGTCATCATCGTCAATCCGAACAATCCGGATGGACGTGTCATAGAGCGCGACCGGTTGCTGGCTCTGGCCGCCGGATTGCGCGCCAAGGGCGGACTGCTGGTCGTCGACGAGGCGTTCATGGATGTCGGCCCGCGTCAGCACAGCGTCGCGGGCGATGTCGGTCGGGGCGGCCTCGTCGTGCTGCGCTCGTTCGGCAAGTTCTTTGGCCTGGCCGGGCTGCGGCTCGGCTTTGCACTTTCCGATACTGCGACGGTCGACCGGCTGGATACGCAGTTCGGACCATGGGCCGTCGCCGGCCCGGCGCTGGAATATGGCATCCGCGCGCTTGCCGACATCGGGTGGCAGGACGTGATGCGGGCGTCGTTGGCCGGTGAATCGGCGCGTCTCGATGCGCTTTTCGGCCGCTTCGGCGTTCCTGTTGCGGGCGGAACCACACTGTATCGTTTCCTCAGTCTGACCAATGCCGCCGATTTGTTTGCAGCGCTCGGCGAGCGCGGCATCCTGCTTCGCCATTTTGCCGACCGGCCTGACGTTCTGCGCGCCGGCCTGCCGGGCAGTGAGGAGGAATGGCAGCGGCTCGAATCCGCACTTGCCGAATGGGCGTCGCGGCGCGAGCATCAATCGAAGGGTTCAAAACAATGATCCATGTCTGCTCGCTGGCAAAGATCGAGGAAACGGTGGCCAGGACCGGCGCCGACCGCATGCTTTCGCTGCTCGCCGCCGGAACGGAGGTGGTGCGGCCGGCCTCGATCTCGAGGGAAAACCACCTGCATCTGGTCATGCACGACATCGCGGTGGCGCAGGACGGCATGACCATGCCGGGCGAAGACCATGTCCGCAATTTGCTCGATTTCGCGCGCCGGTGGGACCGGGCAAGGCCGATGCTCGTGCATTGCTATGCCGGCATCAGCCGCTCGACGGCTTCGGCCTATATC
>NZ_RZQE01000877.1:0-1239 GCF_004022955.1 Mesorhizobium sp. M7A.F.Ca.US.002.01.1.1
CATCTGCGCTGCAGGTGCGGTGGAGAAATGTTGATGGCTTCCCGGCTAGGTCGGGTCTTCGGTTTGGCGTCGGCGCCTTCGTTGTGAAACGACACTTATGATTTCAACGCAATTTTCTTGCATCTGTCTTAGTTTCGGCGGCAACGCCATGAGACTCTTTGCTGGCCTCGCTGGAACATTGCGACGAGCCCGGTATCGTGGCGAGATAGCCATCGTATTGCCCGTCGCTTGTCTTTTTTGATGGCGGCCGAAATTGGGCTGGAAACGCACTGCAGAGTTACACGCTGCTTCCACGTTTCCAAATTCGGGATCGCTCACACAGGTGACAATCGGCGCCAGCCAGTCTCCTGCCTGAGTAGCGCCGGACTGGGGTTCTTCACATCTCAGTCAAGACCCAGGCCACACCAAAGATGCATCAGAAAGGCAAAAAAGCCATCCCTTAGTGCATGGCGGACATCTCGAAAGCCCGGTCCATCGACCGCACTTTCGTACAAAATTGATCGGCAACCCGTCAACTGGTTGTCACCCTCGTCCAATCCGGGATCGGTACCGCGATGTGAAGGACGATATCAAGCATCCTCATGTGCAAGACGGTGGGAAACCTAAAAAAGCATCGCCATTCAAGACAGAGTGCAATCCAGCCATGGCAGGGGCCACCACGGCTTCATCTGCGTTGGCAGACTGAACGGCGTAAGCGGGATATGAGAACTGCGGCGTTTCGGGCACGAGGTGAAGCCGTCCGGCCTCGATATGAGGCTGTACCGCGCTCATCCTGAAATAGCCGGATCCACCAACCGAAAGAATATAGCTGAGCGCAAGCGGGCCGAGATCCATAAAAAGGTCCGGCGCGACGTCAGGGAAATTCATGCCATGATGAAACGTAAAATCTGGCCCCCAGTCTATGTGCGCGTAGTCTATGCTGCCCGCCAGGCGTGCTTCCAGATCGGTTGTCACGAGCACGAGTTTTTCTTCCATGAGCAGATCGATCTTCAGGCCGGGCCGATGCTGGGGCGCATACATGATTGCCACGTCAACGAGCCCGGATGCGACTTGATCGATTAGGTCCTGCGGCACATCGACGTGCACATGAAGCGCGATATCCGGAAGGGATTGACGCATCCATCGAACCCAGTCGAGCAGAAGGGGCTCGGCGATGCTGATTTCGCTACCAACAGTCAGAACAGCACGACTGCCGGGTGGAACAGCAACCTGATGAAGGGTGCGCTGCCACAACTGAAC
>NZ_RZQE01000878.1:0-1236 GCF_004022955.1 Mesorhizobium sp. M7A.F.Ca.US.002.01.1.1
CGTCGGCGGGCCGACCCAGCACTCGGTGAAATCAAGGATGGTTCGGTGGATGCGTTGCGACACGCGCCAGAGCAACGAGAAGCGGCGGTTCTCGGGATCGAACAGTACAGTGTCGGGCAGAAGCTGGCCCTCGAACGCTTTTTTCTGGCCCTTGAAAAAGGTCACCGGCAGCGCCGCCGGCGGTAATCGGAAGCTCTCGCGGCCGGCCGGCGTCAGGTTTATCAACTGCACGTCCTCTCCGCCCCTTGGGTGGTCGGTCTGCTGGTCCGGCGGCGCCATCTGGAAATAGCGCTCGTCGAAATCGGGCGGCAGGAACGGAAAAATATTGTCGATCCAATTCTGGTCGTAAGTGCCGCCGTATTCGATGCGTCCCGGCCAGCCACGGCCCATTGGCCCGAAACTCATCGGCTTGTAGTCGCCGAACGGCGTGCGGATATCCTCGCCGACAGCTTGCGTATTCGGCAGTCGCAAGCCGGGAATGAGCCGTTGGTTTCTGGTCCGCGACCAGCCGGTTCCGACCGGGTTGTATTTGTAGCTGGCGGGGTCCTCGGGGTCCAGCTTGTCGACGCCGCCCCAGGCGACGTCATAGGAGATCGGCAGTTTGAGGAAGGGTTGCGGCGACGTGGCGGCAAAGAGCGGGCCGATGGAGCGCCATTCGCGGTGACCGACGACCTCGAAGAGTTTCGACCAATTGCCCACCTTGATGCCGACCGGTACGCGCTCGGCGGGACGCCCACCCGGTGCGTAGGCAAAGCCATTGGCGATCACATCGCAGCGCGGCTTGCGGAAGGCGAAGTCTGTTTCCCACAGCGTCGCCGAATAGCCGGGCACACCGGTCTGGGTGTCGGCCATGACCAGCGGCACCTGCTCGGTCGACTTGCGCACAGGCCCGCCCGGCTCCGTAGGGAAATCGTAAGTACCCTTGACGACAACGACGATGTACTCACGAGCTTCCTTGTCCATGCCCATGGTGAATTCATGCGCAAAGCCGGTCTGGTTCCAGATCTGCATCAGCTAGTCTCCCAACTGGCGGCAAAGATCTGTTCCAGCGTCGCCTGCGGCGATTGCGGGTCGATGTCGAAAATATCCGAACGGGTGGTCCAAATCACCATGCCGCTGATGGCCTCGTCGCCCGGCTCGACAGTCGGCACGGGCAGGGCCCCCAGCGCGGCATCCAATCCGTCGGGCGTCAGATCGCCGCGCTGAGCGGCGAAGGCGGTCTCTTCGATGCTGGAA
>NZ_RZQE01000879.1:0-1234 GCF_004022955.1 Mesorhizobium sp. M7A.F.Ca.US.002.01.1.1
GAGCAGCGCGACATAGGTCTCCGCCGAGCGGTCGAGGATGAGCCCGATGCGGTCGCCCGGCTTCACGCCGCGCTTGACCAGCAGGCGGGCGAACTGGTTGGCCCGCCTGTCCAGTTCACGATAGGTCCAGACACGCCCATCGGAGATCACCGCCGGCAGCGCTGCGAACATTTCGGCGAGCTGTTCGAAGACCGTGTCGAGCCGCTCGCCGGGCAGGCCATGGCGGGCAAAGTCGGCGCCCGTCAGGATTTGCCCGCGCCTGGCTGTCGCGGGAGCCGTTCTTACCAGCGCAGCGACACCTGCCGGGCCGCTTTCCAGCCCCGATCGTTCCGCGTCCAGTTCGGCGACATCGACACCGTGATCCATTTCCATACTTTCCCGTCCAGGCCGGGCATTGCCCGGCACGGCCATTTTTCCAGTTGTTGTGGGATGCTTATGCCATCCGATCTTTTCGGCAGTTTTTCCGAACTGTTGAATATTGTTTCTGAACTGTGTCTGGGCGGGGTTTTGAGCCTCCCTTGGCGGCTGCGCCCGGCGGCAACGCCGGCGCGCGCGCCAGCGTTTTTCTGGAACCAGCCTTGAGGCCCCGCATTCTATGAGCAGGGACTGAAGGAGCGTGTCGTGAAAGCGGTTTTGGGACTGGTCTGCGGCTTCGTGCTGACCCTTGCGGTCTTCGGCAGCGGACTGGGCTTCGCCGCCTGGCTGCTTGCCGCAAAGCCGCCGCGCCAGGCAACGGCCACCGTCAGCGTGGCGGAGCTGTGGACCAAGAAGGCGCGGCCGGTGAACAAAGCCGGGCAGGGCCTCGAACGCCTGCCGGCCGCCCAGCCGGCGCCGCCCGACATCCCCGCCAAACCGCAGGAAACACCGCCCGACCCGACGGTCACCGGCGCCATCGCGCCCAAGGCGGCGGAATTGCCGTCTCCGCATCTCGCCTGGTGCGCCAGCCGCTATCGCTCCTACCATCCGGACGACAACAGCTATCTTTCCTACAGCGGGCAGCTGCGCCCCTGCATCTCGCCCTATCTCGAAGCCGCCGGTCAGGCCGGCCAGCCGGCCGCCGGCGATGGCGGGGAAAACGGCGCTGGCCTTGGCGTCTACCTTGCCGACGATGACGGCGAAGCGCTTTCGGCCGACCATGTCGATTCCTGCTTCAGCCGTTACCGCTCCTACCGCCCGGAAGACAACTCCTACCAGCCCTATTCCGGCGGCCCGAGACGGCAATGCCAGTAGCCCC
>NZ_RZQE01000087.1:0-16821 GCF_004022955.1 Mesorhizobium sp. M7A.F.Ca.US.002.01.1.1
GGTGAGATCGGCGGTTACCTGGGAAAGCCGGGCGACCAGCGCCTTGAGCCGCTGCTGGGCCGCGCTCGGCGGCAGCGTCGGCTGCAGCCGTTTGACCTCGCTATAGCGGGCGATGACGGCGGCGTCGATCCTGTCGGTCTTCTCCAGGAAGCCCATCGCCTCGGCGAATCAGCGTACGCTCCTCGCATTGGCCATGCCGCAGGCTACTCCCAACTCCCACGACAGCAGGAAGGGAAGCCGTTCGTAGCCGCCACTGGCCTCCATGACGACGAGCTCGACACCATTGACCTAACACCAGGCAGCAAGCTCGGCTATGCCTGCCGCATCGTTGCGAAAGCGGCCCGCCGCTCCGCTCGGCACGACATGGGTATCGAGCCAGTCTTTCGAAACATCCACTCCACAGATAGTCTTGTTCACGGTAACCTGCCTTGTGCGTGCGATTGGAGCCAAGCGACTATTCGGTCGTACGTGACGAAGGCGAAGATCCCAGGCTCACCCACGGTTGTGGCCGGAGGGGTGTCGGGCGACTTCGCCTTGCTTCGAACCGGATGGCCATCCGGTTCGAGGCTCAGTCGCTTCCATCGCACAAAGTCCTCTGCGTGCAGATACAAGGGGTTAACCTCGAAGAGTCAGTGTCGGAGAAAATAACGTGCTGATTCATCGGACTTTAGGGCCGAGCTTGTTGGTCGCTCGATAAAAAGCATGATTTTAGGCGGAAGCTGTCCTGCATGCAATTTCAGCACTTGTTTACCCAATTCCTTGTCTGCTTCCGTGAGACGATGGTTCAGGCGAAGGTAGTCGGTCCAGGTCGGCGTGCGGAATGTCTCTATCCATTGCATAGGCTCCTGAAGGTTGCGCTGGAGAGTCCAATGACGAGCGCCGACGCGACTGTGCACATGCCGGCGCGCCCGCATGAGTTCCAGGAATGCTTCGCGATTTTCCTCGGGCACTAGGTACTCGACTTTGACCACGATGGGACCGCTTCTTGGCTTGAGATTGAGGGCGACTGCCGGTGCGTCGAAGTCCTCCAAAGCATCTGGATCGGATTCGCGGCGCTCGCGAAGGGGAAACAGGAGGCCCGTGGCGGCGACCAGCAGAAGGGCTCCAGCGGAGCCCTCCAGTGCCAAGGTCAGTGAATGGTTCTGGGCCACCGTGCCCCACACCCAACTGCCCGCTGCGATGCCGCCATCGATCAATGCATAGTAAATCGAGATGGTGCGCCCCACGACCCAGCGCGGGCTTGCCAGTTGCACGGTCACGCCGACCCCGGACCAGGCGGTGACCCAGCCCGCGCCACCCATGGCGAGTGCAATTGCCGCCACTGCAATCGAAGAAGTCAGCGCAAGCGAAAGGGAGCATGCCGCGCAGGCGACGCATGCGAGCGTCATCAGCCGCTCTTGTGACAAGCTCCGTCTGAACACGCTGTTCGAGATGCCGGCGAAGACGGCGCCTGTCCCGAATCCGGCCATGAGCGTGCCATAGGCGAGCGGTCCGCCTCCCAGCTGGTCGCGGACAACCAGCGGCAGCAGCGCGAGAATGGCGATGCTCGCCAGACCAAAGAGGGTTCCGCGAGTGATCGCCGTCTTAATCTCCGACGACATCGCCGTGAAGCGTAGCCCGTCATAGATCGCCGTCCTCATCGACTCACGTGGGAGAGGTGATGAGCGAACCATCCACTTGCAGCGCCATATGGTTACCAAAGGGACCAGATAGGTAAGACTGGTTACGGCGAAAGCCGTCATCAGCCCAAAAGAGGCAACTACTATGCCACCGAGCGCCGGGCCTACGGTCCGAACAGTGTTGAAGCCAACGGAGAGGAGCGTGACGGCGGCGGGAACGTCGCGTCGGTTCACCATATCGCCAACCGAGGCCTGCCAGGCTGGATCGTGGAGAGCGCCGCCGCATGCGATCAAGAAGCTGAAGCCGAGGATCATCCACGGATCGACAAAGCCCAGCACCACAAAAGCCGTCAGCATCGCAGATGCCAATACCATAAGGCACCGGCCGGCGAACATGACCCGGCGCCGGCTGAAATTATCAGCCAAGGCCCCGGCGAAGACGGATAAGATGAACGCTGGCAGGTTTGAAGAAGCCTGAACCAGCGCGACCATCAGATCGGAAGTCGAAATCGTAGCCATCAGCCAGCTGATGGCAACAGTCTGCATCAACCAGCCGAGCGAGCTGACCTGCGTGGCGAACCAGATTGAACGAAAGCTCGGATTTCTGAGGGGCGCAAATGCTCCTGGCGAATTTGGATCGGCGACTTGGTCCGCAAGACTGCTCATCAATCTAACTCTTGCCTATGAGCCAGTTTTACATTGCTCCGACAGCCAGCAGCCGCCCAACCCGTTGAAGGTCCGAATCGGCCAATGTGCGCAAATAGTTACAACGCCCGGCAGGAGATTGAACTCGCTGCCGGGCCGATGCGCCTTGGGAGGAGGCGTAGTTGGAACCTTTGTGAAGACTTGGAACCAGCCGCATCAGGCCAGCCTACACTTACAATATGAGGATCAGACCACTCCAGGATTTTAGTGCATTGAATGGGTACTCTTCCAGCAATCCTCGCCAACAAATGCAGGAGATCGGCGTCGAGCTCCTAAATCTGCATAATATCGGTGATTCGCGGGCGAGCAGTGCAGTGGGCACATTCTCCAAGCTAAACGCTGAACGGGCTTTTTGCTTCTCAAATCGCCATAACAGGGAGAGATGGGCAAATACTACTTCAATATGCTCCCAAGGACGCTGAGTTGACTGCAGCCTCAGCAGAGCTCTCCGCGTGCCTTTTTGCGGCTCCCCGCGGTGCTCGCGCCCGCCGCGCCTGCAAAGGCTTTCCTCAACAGTCGTTCAGTTCGAGCAGCCTTTGCCAACTCTGACTCAAAAGCTGCCCGACTGGATTGACGGCCTCAGCTTCTTCGGCGGGTCACTGAGGCGATCCGTCTGCTACAACCTGGTGTGGCCAAGGCGCTGTGGTTCGCGCCGACGCTGAACGCGACCGTTGCGACAATGACCGAGCAGTACGACACTGCCATATTGATCGCTGGGAAGCGCGCGAAGGGTAAATTCAACTTGCCCACCACCGCGATCAAATGTGCGCCGGGTAATGGCGCCGCTAACAGGATCGACCACCGGAACCGGTTACCGGCAGAGTCGGTCTGCATCCGGGAATTGCAGGGCCATCCTGTGTATAGGCTTAAATTGCGCTATTCTTCTCTACTGTGACAGGCGGGAGCCGCCGTCGACGGGGATCACTGCGCCCGAGACGTAGAACGCGTCGTCCGAAGCAGGAAGGCGATCACCGCCGCCTGCTCCTCCGGCGAGGAGACGCGCTCGAGCGGATTGGCGCGACCATCAGGCGTTGGTAGCTGCGTACGTGCAGCGCTCGAGTCATGTCGGTGGGGACCACGCCGGGCGCCACCGCATTCACGGTTATACCCTACAGGCCCTGCTCGCCGGCCTGCTGGAGCGTGAGATACGCGATCCCGGCCTTGGCCACCGAATAGCCTACCGTTCCGGGATAGCCCGTAAGCCCGAGGATCGAGCTGACATTAATGATCCGCCCGCCCGGCTGGCGCATCCGCGGCCGCAACTCGCGGGTCAGGCTGATGACTGCACGCAAGTTGATATCGATCAGCGGGAACAAAAGGCATCGTCAGTATCGGCGAGCGACTTCGAACCGCCAATGCCGGCATTGTTCACGAGGACGTCGAGCGTCTCGATCCTTGCGGCATCCAAGGCGGCCAGAACCCGCCCTGCGGCGTCGGGCATGGCCAGATCGCAGACGAGCGCCGTCTGGCCAAGGCCCGCAGCTGTGTCGTGCACTTTATCCAGAACATCCACTAGCAACACCCACGCCTCTTCCGAGCCAAGCCACGCCGCTGTTGCGGCACCGATCCCGCGCGCCGCGCCGGTGACGACGACAGTGTTTCTGACCGGAGCTTAGGCAAGGCTGCCTCCGTCGACCGTAAGCGCGGCGCCGATGGTGAAGCCCGCCGCATCGTCCAGCAGATAGCCGACAGCTGTCGCCACCTCGGACGGCAACCCCATTCGGCCCATCGGATGCGCAGCGATGATCTTCGTCCGGCGCTCGACCTGTGCCGCTTCTCCCCGGGCGAAGGCGACGCCGGCCTCGGCCAACGGCTGGCGATGGTTCCGGGGCAGACACAGTTTGCGCGGATATTTCTGCCGCGTGGTTCAGCGCCAGCGTGCGAGTCATCATCACAACCGCCGCCTTGGTCACCGAATAGATCGGCACGTCCTTCGAGGCCTGCAGACCAGCAGTCGAGCTGAAGAGCACCACCGATCCGCGGCCAAGCTCGCGCATCTGCGGGATGCAGCTTGCAGATTCGCCAAATGGCCCCGACGTTGAAGCTGAACATGGCTTCGTACCCTTCACGTCTATCAGCCGCTTCATCGCACCGTAATGCCAGCGGCCGCGACCAAGCCCTCAACCGGCCGGCCAAAGCTCTCGCGGGCGAGGTCGACCAGCCCTTCCAGCATCGCCGGATCGGTCACGTCGCAGACAACTCAACGGGCACCAGGACAGGCGGCCAGAGTTTGGTCCAGAGCCTCTTGCGACAGGTCAGCCAACACCAAATCCGCTCCACCCGCCGCCAGCAGTTTGGCACTGGCCGGGCCAAGCGCGCCACCCGCCGGTAATCAGCACCGTTTTTCCGGCAAAGGTCGTGTCAATCAAGATTGTAGTCCTCCTCCAAGATAAGAACTCCCACTGTACCCGCTCTGAAAGCGAATACCGGACAGCGGATGATCCGCGTCATTCCAAATCCATTGGTGACCGCCGCAACGGTCGAGGCGCAGGACGGCTTGCGCCGCCCCAAGAACACCGCACTCTACCGGCGTTCCTGTCTGAGAGTTTTCAGAGACATGAGGACGCACGCTCGGCGACCTGATGATGTGTGGCGAACCAAACGTCACCCTTTGCTTTGGCGCGTCGAATTAATTCTTCTACGATCCAGATCCGTGAGCGATATCCAATGACGTGTGGATGCAGAGTCAGCTGAAATAAATCGGCATCTTGATAGGCCCCTTCGAACTCCCGAATAAATACAGAAAGCACGTCGTCGACTGATAAATCTGGCCGTGAAGACCCATCGGGACTCATCCAAAGATAAGTGGCATCGTCTCGAATCCATTCGACCGGTATTTCAATCACTCCCGTGGGTTCCTCGTCTTCCAGCAGCTCATAGCAACTATCATCGGCCATAAGGGATGAGTCGTATGTCAATCCGGTTTCACGTATGATCCGTAGAGTTGCGTCGGAAAAATCCCAGGAAGGCGTTCGAATTCCCGTCGGGCGTTTGGAAGTGATTTTTTCAAGAGTGTCGGCACTCCTCATCATTAAAGAGCGCTCGCTCTCTGCGCTCAGTTCCGAGTTTAGCTCGTGTATCCAGCCGTGCATGCCAATTTCATGGCCTTCATCGACAACTGCGCGTTGCTCGTCTGGATACAACTGAGCGATCACAGCGGGAACGAAAAAACTCGCCGGAACGTCGTACTTTCTCAAGAGTTCCAAAGCCCGAGGCATCCCTCGTCGGCTCCCGTACTGACCCCAGGATAATCTGCTTAGCGATCGCCCTCCCCTGCGCAATTCGTTCGACTCATGATCGACGTCGAACGAGATGGCGAAGGCACAGCGTTTACCGCCGGGCCACATTGGTCTTAGTGCCTTGCCCGCTCTGACTTTGTTGATGCGCCGCCGCCAATGGCTTTCAGGCCATTCCCAGGGATTGAGTGCGGTCGAATTGGCCACCAGTTCCTCCTGAGCAGTGTCTGCATTGAATTCCGCCGAAAACTCAATGAGCGGAACGCGGCACCAGCTCAGCTGGCAGCCCCGCAAGCCGATCAGGCCGTCGCTTGAGTTTGCGCCTTGATTACGACAAGATGGCCCAACTCATTCAGATTTTCTCACTCTCGCGAACAAGCTCATCCATAACCGAGCGCACGGCGCTTTCTGCGATTGCAACAATCTCCTCCGCCTCAGCTTTGGTTGTAACCAGCGGCGGAGCAAAGCCCAAAATGTCCCCGTGCGGCATGGCCCGAGCGATAAGACCACGGTCACGGGCGGCCTTCGAGATTCGCGCACCTACCTTGAGCGCCGGATCGAAACGCTTCCGATTGTCGCGATCGGCAACGAACTCGATTGCGCCCATAAGACCGACGCCCCGCACTTCGCCGACGATCGGCAACTGCGCGAACCTCTCCTGCAACTGCGCCTGGAAAAACGCGCCGACGTCACGCGCATTGCCGGGGAGGTCTTCTTTCTCGACAATATCGAGGACCGCGTTGGCCGCGGCGGCGCCGATCGGATGACCAGAGTAGGTGTAGCCGTGCGAGAATGCCCCGACCTTGTCGGCTCCATCCTCCAGGACTTTATACACCTTCTCACCGACGATTGCCGCTGAAAGCGGGAAGTAGGCCGACGTCAAACCTTTAGCGATCGTGATGAGGTCTGGCTCGATGCCATAGTGCTGTGAGCCGAACATGGAACCGGTGCGGCCGAACCCTGTGATCACTTCATCGGCAATCAGCAGCACATCATGTTTTTTGAGGACCGTCTGTACCGCTTCCCAATAGCCTTCCGGCGGAGGCGTGATACCACCTGTGCCGAGGACGGGCTCGCCAATGAAGGCGCCGACGTTGTCCGGGCCGAGCCGCTCGATCAACTGATCAAGCTCGGCGGCGCGGCGAGCGGAGAATTCGCGCTCGGTTTCGCCCGGGGTTGCGCCCCAGTAATGATGTGGAACACCCGTGTGAACAATCTGCGGAAGTGGCAGGTCCATGTGGTCGTGATAAAAGCTCATGCCCGTCATCGAGCCCGACACGACGCTGCAGCCGTGATAGCCGCGTTCACGGGAGATGATCTTCTTTTTGGTCGGCTTGCCACGCAGGTTGTTGTAGTACCAAACAAGCTTGGCCTGGGTCTCGTTCGCATCCGAGCCGGACATGCCATAGAACACCTTGCTCATCTTGCCCGGCGCCATCTTCACAAGGCGATCGGAGAGGATCGCAAGCTCGTCGGTCGTGTGCGCCGCATAGGAGTGGTAATACGCCAAGCGATAGGCCTGACGCGAGATCGCATCGGCGACTTCCGTGCGGCCATACCCGACATTGACGCAGTATAGGCCGGCAAAGCCATCGATAAATTGGTTGCCATGCGCGTCCTGGATGCGGATCCCCTTCCCTGTCACCACGATCGTTGGGTCGCCGAGCTTGCCAGTGGCGAAATCTTTAAGCTGAGTGAAAGGATGCAAGACCGAGTTGCGGTCCTTTTCGGTGATCTCTTTGATGTTGATGGTCATTGAATGCTTCCTTTCAGGCCGCGATGTTGCCGATGCAGAGGTATTTGGGTTCGAGATATTCGATAAGACCGTGCCTTGAGCCCTCGCGACCAAGGCCGGATTGTTTCCAGCCGCCGAACGGAATGCCCGGCCCCGTAAATTTTGGAGTATTCACGGCAACCATGCCATATTCGAGCCGGTCGGAGAGCCGCATGGCTCGGTTGAGATCTTGGGTATAGACGTAGGCCGCAAGTCCCATCTCGGAATTGTTGGCTCGCGCGACCACCTCCCGTTCGTCGTCGAAGGGCAGGATTGCAGCGACAGGTCCAAACGTTTCGTCCTTCGCAATCACCATGTCATCGGTCACATTAGCAAGCACGGCCGGCGTGACGAAGTTCCCGCCAAGCGAATTGTGCTGTGCGCCTGCTACCATTCGAGCCCCGGCTGCTAGAGCCTCAGAAACCTGGTGCCTGCATTTGTCAGCACCAGACGTCTTTGTCATCGGACCGATGTCGACACCTGGCTCCAATCCGTGCCCGACCTTTAGTTTACTGGTGGCCTCGGCAAATTTTTCCGTAAAATGCTCGTAAATCTCTCGCTGCACATAAATCCGGTTTGCCGCGAGACAGTCCTGACCGGATGTCGCGAACTTGGCTGCCATGCAACCGGCGACCGCAGCGTTGATCGGCGCATCGCCGAAAAGGATGAAAGGAGCATTGCCGCCAAGTTCGAGCGAGACTTTCTTCACTGTCTTCGCGGATTGCTCGAGAAGGATTCTGCCGACCTCGGTGGAGCCCGTAAAAGAGAACGCACGCACGTGGGTATGCAACAACAGCCGTTTGGCAAGTGGCGGAGCTTCGCCCGTGATCACCTGAAACACGCCGGGCGGAATGCCAGCATCCCCGGCAAGGCGGGCAAGCGCGAGGGCCGACAGTGGCGTTTCGGGTGCCGGCTTTACAATCATTGTGCAGCCAGCGGCCAGTGCAGCTCCAGCCTTTCTGGTGATCATTGCCGCTGGGAAGTTCCATGGCGTAATGGCGACAGTCACCCCGATCGGCTGCAAATGCACGGCCAGCCTGCTTGCGGGGAGATGGCTGGGAATCGTTTCGCCGTAAGCCCGCTCCCCTTCCCCTGCAAACCAATCTAAAAAGCCGGCAGCGTATGAAACTTCGCCGCGGGCTTCAGCAATCGGTTTTCCTTGCTCGGCCGTTATGATGACAGCCAGGTCTTCGGCGCTCTCCCGCATGCCTGCCGCCCATTTCCGCAGATATGCACCACGCTGTAACGGAAGCATGTCGCGCCACTTGAGGAACGCTGCTCTTGCGCAATGGACCGCGTCGTCAACGTCGGCGTCTGCGCAAGCCGCAACTTGAGCGATCTCGTCACCGCTGGCAGGATCAAACACGGCAAGAGTATCTGATTTGGAGAGCCAGGCGCCGTTCAGATACGCATCACCACGCAAAAGGTCTGGCCGTTTGAGCCTGCGTAATGCCGTGATTGACGTACCCCTCATCTAAGACTCCAATGGTATGCTGATGCCTTTAGGTTATTGCTGCCACAGCGCCGATCGGCAGCGCAGTTGATGCCCCTTTAGCTGCATTCCTGCAAACAGCAGCCAATTCGCGTAGAATTGGACACGGCTCACAACTTCACTTGCCAGGAGGCTTAGCGACCGCGAGCGAAGGTCGCGCTGGTCGCCGGCGGCGCGGAAAGTAGTTGGTTCCAGCGCCGATCTCCCGATCCCGAGTTCCCGATCTGGCCTCGTGGCATTAAGTTCTCGACCGACACCGATCAGGCGCACTGACGCAGGCGCAACCGCCTCGAATCTTAGACGGAACTCGCCGCAAGGCTACTTTCGTCCGGCACTGTGCAGGGTGACCGCGACCGCTTCAGACACGATGGCATCGCGGACGACTTCATTCGGAAGGAGGTCTTGGGGTCCCGAAATTGAGGTCCCCGCGATAACCCAGACATTCACTTGGTGAAGTGGTGAAGTCGCACGAAACAGCAGAAAAGGATGAAGCGAGCCCCGGGCAAAAGGCGAGCTTCGCTGCCGAGCCATCTATCGGGAACAACGTGTGCTGATGTCGCGACGTGTTGCACGGACGGGGCGGACCATACTCGCGTTCCCACCGGCGCGCAGGGTTGGCAAGAGCCCGCTTCAGGCGCGCGTAAACTCGTCCTCAATGCTCCTCAAAAGCTAAGTCCTCTTGCGTCATCCGCGCATTTGTAGAATGGGGCAACGTTCACGCCGCGCTCGCGTCACAGGTGGCTCATTTCGGCCTACGGATCTTAATCTCCGCTGATGCAGAGAACTCATGTGCTAGGCGAGATTCTCCTGTCCCAGAGGTTGGGCATGCCGCACCTCTCAGACAGCGCCGTCCTTAAGCTAGATCCGTTCATCCGCTCGCCGCAGAAACAAATTTCAACCGGCTTCGAACGGACCCAGTGAGATCGCAAAACGATTTGGGTCACATCCAAATCACCTAGTCCACGACGATCAAGCGGCGATCAACATCTGCCAATCGCTCACCGCCCCTTTCGGTTACAATAAATGATTCAGAGATGGCGGCGCCGAACCCTTCGAGCCTAACCCCCGACTGAAAATGGAAGCACATTCCTGGTTGTAGGATGGTCTTGTCGCCCGCGCGAATACTAACCGTGCGTTCGCCCCATTCCGGCGGGAAGTTGAGTCCGATTGAATAGCCGGAGCGGCCTATCTTGATATACCCGTTCCGCTTGAGGATATCTTGCCACACCGCATTAAGCTCCTCAACGACGGTACCAGGCTTTGCCATCTCGAGCACAGCATCCCCGCCTTCCACTATAACCTCAGCAAGACGCGAGACCTCTGCGGGTGGCTTTCCGATGTGGACGGTGCGGCACAGCGGCGCACAGTAGCGGCGTCGGGTGGCGCCGAACTCCATGAGAACCAGGCCAGAGGTCGGCAAGGGCTCCTCGGTCCAACTGAGGTGCGGAGCGTTCGTTTGTTCGCTAGTCTGGATAAGAGGAGGACCGCTAGAGTCGCCATATTTACCGTCCACCCCTCGTGTCTGGGCCCGGTACACCTCCGCGACGACCTCATGTTGCGGCACTCCAGGCCTTAGGTTAGCGATTGCCGTCTGCATCGTATGCGTTGCAAGGTGGCCCGCTTCTCTCATGTAGACTAGTTCAAGGTCAGATTTTATAAGCCGTGCCCAATTGACTAATTCGCGGCTATCAGAGAATTTTGCATTCGGAAGGCCTTTGACGAGATGTTGATGTGCTCGGGCAGTATAGAAGTGGGCGTTAAGCTCGACACCGATTCGATCAGATCCCCAGCCGCGCGAATTGATAAGCTCGCAAAGATCGTCAAATGGATGTAATTCTGGATGTTGAAGTCTATGATCGGAAAATGAGCTTATATTTTCTCTAGGCAGATCCGTCGTTATATAAGCGGAATTTACATCGACGAAACGTCCGAACCAGAGGGGCATGTCCGACTGGAGATGCACTAAGACCACCTGAGGCACGTAGAACGAATAGCCGTCAAAGCCGGTAAGCCAATACATATTCGCGGGATCCTGGCAGATCAGCAAGTCCAGCCCCGCTCGCTCCATCCGCTGCTTCACGTCATGAACACGACGCCGAAACTCCTCGGGCGGAAATGGCTTCTCATATTTCATCTCGTCGAGTCCTTCAAAACAGGCATTCCTCGAACGGATCAGGCATTCGTCCTGTCCGCATACTTTCTCTTCGTATCACGTCACAAGAGGCTGTTTTCCCCGAGGATTTCTTCTTGTCGCGGAAAATCTGCATTTCCTAGGCACTTGCCGTACGTTATCCGCATATGAGCGCCAAATTTTCGGTGGCTCTGCGTCTCCGGTGGAAGATCATGCCCTCCCTATGGTGAAGACGCACTCTGCCTGTCGCAACAGAATTTCAAGCACGGGCGGCAAGATCTACGTGGGAAGCGCCGACGAGACCAGCGAAGATCGGGACGTTGCGGCCGCCACGCTCATGCAGCATCCGGGGCGTCCGCGGCCCAATGGACGGGGTTTGAGCACCCCCATCAGGCCGGCCACTCCTAATATGTGAGCATGATTCTCTGGTACAAATCAGCAGCCTTGGTCAGTTGATCGATTTCAACGAACTCGTTGTTCGTATGGGCTTGGGCAGTACGCCCGGGTCCGATAATCACACACGGGATCCCAGCCAATGACAGCTGATTTGCATCCGAGCCGCCGGTGGCTCCCTTCTGCTCTCCGGTCCCCGCGACGTGGGCACAAGCCGCTCCTGCGACTGCTGCAATTTTGCTCGACCCGGAACTGATTGGAGGCGGGTCTTCCAATGCGGGAAGCAATGACCGAACATTGATCTTGTCTTCGCCCTGGCGAAGGCCTTCCAGTATGCTTTCTACCTCCGCCAACGCGTCCTGCGGCCGCTCCCCGGGTATGAGACGCCGATCGACCCAGATACGGCATACCGGCGGTACAGTGGTAAGTTCCAAACCTCCTTCGATGAGGCTCACGGTCAGCTGTGATGACCCTACCAATGGGTGCTGCGCCCGAGACACAAGGGATCGATGGTGCTCATCAAGTGCCAATACCACCTTGGCCATGCCCGTGATCGCGTTCACTCCGAGATGAGGCTTCGACGTATGAGCCGGTACACCCTGAACCTCGATTTGCCAGCGGACAGAACCCATGTGAGCTACAACGAGCTCTAATTCGGTGGGTTCACCGACTACCGCACCCTCATAAGCGACACCGGAATCGGCTATAGCGCGGGCGCCAAGTTTGCGGTACTCTTCGTCAATGCTGGCTGCCACAACAACCGTGGCCCGGGGCTGCCGTTCACCAAGTGAGCTAAGCGCAATCAACATAGCTGCAAGTGAGCCTTTTGTGTCGCAGCTACCTCGCCCATATATTCGCCCGTCCCGTTGCTCACCCGAGAATGGATCTGATTCCCACCTATCGATAGGAACGGTATCCATATGAGCAATGAATAGAATACGCCTATCGGGTTCTTTCCCAGGTACCCAGGTCAGGAAATTCGAGCGACCATCGGCCACCTCCTGTATCCCGTAAGCCAGCTTCCGCTCCTTGCAAAAACCCTCGAGGAACTTGGCTACACCTTGCTCTCCACTACCTTTTGGCGACAGCGATGGATTGATGCTCTCGATCTTTATAAGATCTTGGAGAAGTCCGATAGTCTCGGCGCTCTGGGTCGACATGTACTCTCCTGTGTGCATGAACTAGCCGTGTCGCTCTTACTTCGACCAGCTCTTGGCCAGATTGATTACGCGATCGACTTCATCGGCGGTGTTGTAAAGATGCAGGGAAAACCGGAGCATGCCTCTGCGTATTGAGACGATTACCCCGTTCTTCGTGAAATGCTCGTGAAGCGACCGAATGCGGGCGTCGACTGGGCGCCCTTCAACAAGATCGCTGGAATCGCCAACGGCTACGATACTTCCAGTGTGAGCGCCTGGTGGCCCGCCGCAGACCGGAAGCCCGATATCTAAGAGACCAGTGGCCATACGTTTTGCGAGTGAGGTAACGCTCTGGTCGATCGCCTCGGTTCCGATATCAAGTAGCTGGCCCATTGATGCATATGCAGCCAACATGCCAGGGAAGTTGTAATGCCCGATATCAAAGCGGGGCGCGCCAGAGCGCAACTTTACAAAACTAGGTACCGGAGCTGATTCTGGCGCGTTTCCGAAATCTACGCTGAAGCGCGCAAGATAGGCCGGGCTCAGCCGATCGGCCCATTCTTTACGGCAATATAAAAAACCCGATCCATAAAGACCCATCAAACCCTTCACAGTGGACACTGCTACACCGTCTACGCCAAGTCGATTGACGTCGGTGTGGAGTATCCCAACAGATTGCGTCGCGTCCGCCAAAAGAAATGCACCGTAGTGCCTACAGGCTTCGGATATCTGCTCCATGACGGTCCGAAACCCCGGAACCATCGTCACCGTCGCCAAGGCAACAACGCGGGTATGAGAATCAATCGCCTTTACGAATGCATCAGGGGGAATTGAGCCGTTATCCGGCTCTACGACTCGCAACTCGACATTGTAGCGGTCTCTGATCTGAATCCATGGCAAGATATTATTTGCGTGTTCCAATTTTGGGCATAGAACGACGTTGTCTCCATCTCTCCAATCGATCGCATTAGCGATGATGTTGATGCCTTCCGATGCATTCTTGGTAATTGCAATTTCATCGTGATCTGAATTGATAAATTGTGCGAACCTAGCGCGAGTACGCTCGACGTGTTCGAGCATTCTTTCTTCGTCGTTTAGGCCATGCAGCCGATTGTTCAAATGAGGCTCGATTGAAGCCAATGTTGTGCTTGATATGAGGCCCTGGTTCGCGACATCCATGTAGATGGCGTTTGCTGTGGCTGGAAACTCCTTTCGGAGGATGTCCAAGGGAAGCATATGGCTTTCTCTCCTGGGAGTGCGGACGGCGGTTGAGCTACCTTGTTCAGGCGATCGTTCCGGCAAGGGTAAGAATGCCGCCAGACTGGTCTGCGCTGACCTGCCCATTTTACACGGTGCTCGTGCCGACTTTGGTCTAACATTCGGTCTCCCACGCCGCATTCCTGCGCCAAACCGCGATTCACGCAGAGATCGCGAGCCATTCTCGCGGATCACTGAAGCGTCTCGACGGAATGCAGCTGCAACAACTGCCTCACGAGAGATCAATTTGGGTAATTCTCAGACCGCGGATAGGGCTTCTTACCAGTGCTTGGAGCGACGTTAGCCTGACTGAGCCGACGACCTTCTCCTCCAGCCCCACACCCATGCGGATCATAGTTCACTCGCGGCCGACGCGCGAGGGCCGTAAGGCATCCGAAAGCCGGGGCCGGTTCATAGCCTGACTCTCATGGTCTCCGATTTATGCTGCAACGCCGACACCCTTGGTGATGTCGCTCCCTAACACGCTTGCCTCGAACTGATGCGAGCGTGCTGCAACTCATGTTTTCTGCGCCTGAGCAACGAGATCGGTAGGATCTTTTCGACCGGGGATCGCCCCCACCCGATCGAATCTGCCGTTCTTGCGCTGGCCCGCAACTGCTCACCAGCAACGCCCATCGATTCAGCGGCACCCCTCAGATAGTTATACTATGCCGGTATTGTGCGCAGATGGCGAAAGAAACGCCGATTTTCTGCGACTTGGACCGACTTTAGCGCCGAGAGGGCGTTTGGCACTTGCTACATTTTGGACGTACGGACTGGCGGCCTTGGCATTGGCCGATATCATCATGAGCAGAGATTGTGAATGGATCTGGATCGAATTGACCGGAAGATTCTCAACGTCGTGCAGCGCAACAATCGCCTTACGACAGAGGAATTGGGCGAACTTGCCGGACTATCGGCTACCGCTTGTCAGCGGAGATTAAAGCGACTTCGAGACGCTGGCGTCATCGAAGCGGACGTTGCCATAGTTTCACCGGAAGCCGTCGGTCGGCCCCTGCTCCTGCTGGTATCCATCACTCTCGAGCGCGATCGCGCCGATATCATCGATCGTTTCAAGCAGGCAATTCGGCGGACGCCTGAGATCATGAACGCTTACTACGTTACGGGTGAAGCGGATTTTATTATTACGGTCTCTGCTCAGGACATGGCCGAGTACGAGGCGTTTACCCGTCGTTTTTTTTACGAACATCTTGAAGTAAAGGGGTTCAAGACAATCGTTGTAATGGATCGGATCAAGGCGTCGTTTGCTCTGCCAATTGCTGAAGAGTAGCCTTCAAAAGAGCCCGCCCAGGCAACCACCACGCGCCTTCCGCGGGTCGCAGTTGTCCCGCACTTCTGAATGTCGGCTGTCCTATTTTGAATGGTCCCGCATATATACCAGGGCACCTCCTCTCAGCCTGCAGGTGTTATGCGCCAATGACCAAAAAACGATGATATTCTGCGGGACCAAGGCGCCCTTCGCGCAACCAAGCTCTTTGGCACTTGCTACATTCTGGGCGGAGCGGAATTCAGGATTGTCGGTCCCCGGCTAATTGGAGCGGCTTCAGTCGGCGGAATAGCTGGGGTGCCTACGTCGCACAGAGGATGCTGTGCTCCCGGCAGCGCGGAAACGGGTCTCCCGGCTCTCGCAAGGACAAAGCGTGAAATTCGCCTGCAACCGGCAAGAAAGGAAAGTCCCCGTGGCAATTCTCAATAGCGTCGCAGAGTTTCTCCCCGAGATAGTGGCTTGGCGCCGGGACATCCATGCACATCCCGAACTGGGCTTCGACATCCCCCGTACTTCGGCATTTGTCGCCGAGCGCCTGCGCGAATTCGGCTGCGACGCCGTCGCGACCGGCATCGGCAAAACCGGCGTCGTTGGCGTCATCAAGGGCAACGGCGTCGTGAGCGACGGTAACCCAAAGGTTATCGGATTGCGCGCTGACATGGATGCGCTGCCGATCAACGAAGCGACCGATCTGCCCTATGCGTCCAAGAACAAGGGCTTGATGCATGCGTGTGGGCATGACGGCCACACCGCGATGCTGTTGGGTGCCGCGCGCTATCTTGCCGATACTCGGAATTTCGCTGGAACGGCGGTCATGATCTTCCAACCTGCCGAGGAGATCGGTACCGGCGCCGTTGCCATGCTAGATGACGGTTTGATGGAGCGGTTCGGCATCGAGCACATCTACGGAATGCACAATCGTCCGGGCTTGCCGGTAGGTGTCTTCGGAATCCGGCAAGGTCCAGTGATGGCGGCAACTGATAGCATAGAAATTAGCATTGAAGGGCGAGGGGGGCACCCTGGAAGGCCTCATGAATGCATCGATCCGATTCTGGTCGGCGCTCAGCTTGTGACGGCCCTGCAGCATATCCTGGCTCAGAACATTGACCCTGTCGACTCGGCAGGAATTTCGTTCCACCAGTTCCAGTCCGGGCAGAGACTAGTCCCCGTCGTTCCGCAAACAGCGGAGTTGGTGGGCACCATGCGGACGCTAAAGCCGGAGGTGCGCAAGTTCGTGAAGGAGCGGGTGGGCGAAGTGGTCGCCGGCATCGCCCAGATAACCGGCGCGAAGATAGATATTAAATTTCAGAGCTTCGACGCAATTCTCTTCAATGAGGTCCAGCAGACCGACCTTGCGAGAAGCGCGGCCAAGGGCGTGGCCGGTGAAAACAATGTGCTCGAGACGCCACCGGTAATGGGGGGGGAAGATTTCTCCTTCCTGGCGCAGGCGCGGCCGGGTGCTTTCGTCTGGTGCGGGAACGGTGACAGCGCCGGCCTGCATCACCCTGCCTACAATTTCAACGACGAGGCGATTCCTTATGGAACATCGTACTGGATCAAGCTCGTAGAGAACACGTTGGGATCCCGTCCGACGTCTTGATGATCGGTCTGACAAGGGCCGCAGAACGAATGAATAACTGCCGTCTTATGCCAGGCTTGAATGTAGCGGACCTCGTAAAATGAAAACTCGTTCATCCGTGCCAACATCTCTTGAGGGTCTGTCGGCGTGCGAATGCCTGGAACTCTACCGAAGGCGGCAGCTCTCGCCTGTTGAAGTCGTCGATGAC
>NZ_RZQE01000880.1:0-1233 GCF_004022955.1 Mesorhizobium sp. M7A.F.Ca.US.002.01.1.1
TTCGTGTTCAGTCCCCGCAAAGGCCGCTCTCGAACGCGCGCGCGGCGAATTTGTTCCTTGGCAGTTCAACGCCGGGTTATCGAACTGGCCTTTTCAAACGTGCAGCTTGCCTGATGCCGCGCCTTTAACGGTCCAGCAGTTTTCTTAGCGTAAAGCAGCCTCATGACGCTGCTCCGGCATTTCGGCGAACCAACACGTCGCCTTTTTTTCAAGCGAACGGCTTTGCCCATCATTGTCGTGACGCTGCTTGTTGCGACCCTCACCACAGGCCTTTTGCTGTGGTCGGCGACCCAGTCCGATGGTGTTGCCGTGTCGCGGCAGAAAAGCTTGGTCGCCTTGATCATATCCAAGCTGGAGAGCGGAATAGCCCACGATCAGGAGAGCGTCACCGTCTGGGACGACGCGGTCAGCGCCCTGCGGAGCCAGGATGCCAAATGGGTCGACACCAATCTCGGCACCTGGATGCACACGTATTTCGGCCACGATGAGGTCTACATTCTCGATCCGAAGGACGCGCCCGTCTACGCATTCGCCGATGGATCGGCGGTGGATCCGGCGAGCTATCAATCCATACGCCCGACCACTGCGCCTCTCGTGGAGAACCTCAGGGCGAGGCTGAAACAGGGGGACACCGACGGCGTCACCGAGCAGGTGCTCACGATAGGTGCTTCCGACATGGTCGTCATCTCCGGCCATCCTGCCATTGTCAGCATCAAGCCAGTCGTTTCCGACAGCGGCCACATTGCACAAGTACCAGGTCAGGAATTCCTACACGTTGCCGTTCGCTATCTGGACGGCAGTCTGCTTGCCTCCTTGCGCCAAGACTATCTCCTCGACGACGCACACTTCTCCTGGTCAAACATGCTTAGCTCTGAAGAGGCGTCCTATCCCCTTGTCGGTCGCTCTGGTTCGACTGTCGGCTTCTTTGTGTGGCAGCCATATCGGCCCGGGGCGTTTGTCCTTTTTCAACTGGTGCCAACACTCGTGGTGGTGTTCGGACTGGTACTTGGCGGAATTATTGTAGCTCTGGCCGCTTTGCGCCGGCGGACTTTGAGGCTGATTGAGACCGAGAATCACATCTATCACCTGGCCCACTACGACCTGCTTACAGGGCTGCACAGTCGCGGCCATTTCAACAGTCGTTTGGCTGATGCGCTGACACTGCTGCCCGCGACGGGCGAGCAGCTCGCGATCCTCTATCTTGACCTCGACCGGTTCAAGCAGGTCAATGAC
>NZ_RZQE01000881.1:0-1232 GCF_004022955.1 Mesorhizobium sp. M7A.F.Ca.US.002.01.1.1
TCCCACGAATATTCATACGACCGTAGATTTATTTTTCTACTCTGGGGTCTTGTAGTGAGGAAAAGGTGGATGGACGGACCTGAGTTCGCGAATTGGGTCCTTGAGGTTGTTGAGAGTTATTTTGAGAGTAGGGGCTGGGAAATTAGCAACGTCTACAACAATGTTTTTAACGCACTTTCGAACCGAAAAATGGACTGACTTTCTGGCAATTGCGAATTGCGGTGACAGTGCACTTTTAACCACGCTCGCTTGACCATCGCTTTGGGCGAACCCAAAACCCGGCCTGATCGCGAAACAGCTCCGCTTCGGCGCCGTCGCGATGGACGAGAAAGCGGACATTGCTGCGCGGCAACCGAACCCGATGGCGACTGTCGGCGTTTGTGGGCAATGAGCTTTCGAGTCGAACCGCTTTCTCGACAGAATTGGCCGGCACTCGTGGATCTGTTTTCGGCGAGCGGGCCTGTCGGTCGTTGCTGGTGCATGTATGGCAGGATCGGCCCGGCTTACCGAAAGCAGCCGCCCGATCGGAATCGGCACGAATTTCAGCAAGCGGCGCTATCGGGCGATGTGCCTCAGGGCCTTTTGGCCTTCGATGGAGAAATGGCCGTCGGGTGGTGCCAAATCACGCCCATCGAAGCCGTGCCTTACCTGAAGAAAAGATGGATCGGGGCAGAAGATCGCAGGGAAGAGACATGGTTCATCTCCTGCTTCTACGTCCGCAAGGGCTATCGTCGCCGCGGGATGACGCGAACGCTGATCGAGGCGAGCATCGCTCACGCAAGACGACATGGCGCGAAGGCGATCGAGGCGATGCCGCTCGATGGCGGCAAGTCGCCGAGCGCAACGGGTAGTGGGTATGTATCGACCTTCGAGAGCGCAGGGTTTCAAGCCGTCGCGCACCGCGATGCGGCCCGCCCGCTGATGAGGCTTTCGCTGTCATGAGCGTTGACGGTGAACGAATTTCGGTGACAGAATTACGGTGACAGTGCACCATTTGCTATGTTCGCCCGCCATTATAAAGCGCGGCGCATGATGGGTTACCCTCCCCTCGATGGGGAGGGTCGGCGCGGAGCGCCGGGGTGGGGTGCGGCGCAGACCCCCACCCCGCTCCGCTTCGCGGATCGACCCTCCCCACAAGGAGGAGGGTAAAAGCTCAAAACCCAGCCTGATCGCGAAACAACTCCGCATTGTCCAGCTTCGAAACCTCGATCACCGCTTGCGTGCGGCTGTAG
>NZ_RZQE01000882.1:0-1224 GCF_004022955.1 Mesorhizobium sp. M7A.F.Ca.US.002.01.1.1
GTTCAGCGCGCTCGACATGCAGACGCGCACCGCCATGCAGGACGAATTGCTGGATCTGTGGTCGGAGCAGAAATCCTCGGTTGTCTTCGTCACCCACGACCTAGAGGAGGCGGTGGCGCTGGCCGACAAGGTCTATGTGCTCACCGCTGGGCCGGGCACGGTCAAGAGCGTCTACCGCATCGACCTGCCGCGCCCGCGCGTCATGGCCGACATCCGCTACGACCCGAACTTCGTCGAGATTGCCAAGGTGATCTGGAACGATCTGCGCGAGGAAGTGCAGCTCGGCCAGAGCCGGACCTTGCAGACCGGACATTGAAAGGAGAAACAGCATGACCGCAATCTCTCCGACCGCCAACCAGGCCGCCGTCCGCGATGCTTCCATCGCCGTTGCCGAAGCCCGGGCGAGGGCAAGGCTGCGCCGCCGCCACGCGCTTGTCATCTCCTTGCGCCTGGCGATCCTGGTCGTCTTCCTTGGCCTGTGGGAACTCGGCGCCGACTACAACATCATCGACCCGTTCTTCTTCGCCAGCCCTTCTGGCATCTGGCAGCAGATCTGGTCGTGGATCACCGAAGGCACCTCGCAAGGCCCACTCTGGCTGCAGATCTACGTGACGCTGGAGGAAACCTTCCTCGGCTTTGTCATCGGTGCCCTTGGCGGCATCGCCGCCGGCATCATCCTCGGCCGCAATCGGCTGTTGGCGGATGTCTTTTCGATCTACATCAAGATCGCCAATTCGGTGCCGCGCGTCGTGCTCGGCTCGGTGTTCATCATCGCGCTCGGCCTCGGCATGGCGTCCAAGGTGGCGCTTGCCGTGGTGATGGTGTTCTTCGTTGTTTTCGCCAACGCCTTCCAGGGTGTGCGCGAGGCCGACAGGGCAATGATCGCCAATGCCCAGATCCTTGGCGCCTCGCCGTTCCAGATCACCCGCACCGTCATCATTCCTTCGGCGATGAGCTGGATCCTCGCCAGCCTGCATGTCAGCTTCGGCTTCGCGCTGGTCGGCGCGGTGGTCGGCGAGTTCCTCGGCGCCAAGCAAGGCATGGGCCTGCTGATCTCGACCGCGCAGGGCGCCTTCAACGCCAATGGCGTGTTCGCCGCGATGATCATCCTGGCTGTCATGGCGCTGGTGGTGGAGTTCATCATCACCCGCTTCGAGAACTATGTCGTGAAGTGGCGGCCGGCGCCGTTCAACGAGCAGGGAACGTGATCGGTCAGAGCAGGGG
>NZ_RZQE01000883.1:0-1213 GCF_004022955.1 Mesorhizobium sp. M7A.F.Ca.US.002.01.1.1
CGTGGGATCAGTCGAACCTGCGTGAACAATTCTATTTCACCGAACAGCAGATGCTCGATCCGGCGCAGTTGAGCGCGAGCCTGTCGCGCATCCTGTCCGATCCAGACGCCAAGAAGAAGCTGCAGATAGAGCTCGCCTCCAACGACCTGCAGACCGCCGTGCTCATCGTCGGACAGACGCTGCGGTCCGTCGAGATTCCGGCACCGTCAGGCGGTTCAGCGGAGCCGGTCGGCACTCGGGTCGCCAATCTGTCTTCAACCGAAAGCGTTGCAGTCGCTCGCCAGAGCGTCGTCTCCGGCCTCGAAACTCTCATTGTCGGCGCCTCGGCGGGCGAAGCGGAAAAGGACAAGGCAGGCGATCTTGCGCGCAGCATTCAGACCGAACTTCGTCGCCTGGGGTGCTACCGGATGCAAGTTGATGGCGATTGGGGCACAGGCTCCATCCGTGCCCTCACCGACTACTACAAAAACACCAAACAGATCGCACCCACGACCGAGCCGACCGTCGGATTGCTCGGCGATCTCTTTTTGCGTTCCGGCAGAATCTGCAAGCAGCCGGTCATCGTCAAGGCCAAGCCGGCTAAAGTCGCGTCGGACAACGGCCCTTCGCAAACCGGCCCCAGCCGCAAGGCGGCGAAACGCGCGCAGGCCGTCCCGCAACGCCCCATAGCCCCCCCACCAGACATTAGTGGGGGGATAGGCATCGGTGGTGTGTTTTAGGACGTGGGCTGTCAGGCGGGCCTACTTCATTGGCGTTCGTAACATCACGATTTCGCCTCACGGATCGCCTGCAAAGTCGCATGGCGTAGCTTGTCCTCGCGCTTAAGGGTCTTCACTCGTCCGACAAGGCCAGGTTTGATCCATTCGGCGTCTGGCTTGTCGGCTCCCTTCGGTGGCGTGCCTTTCCCCTCCTGCACCTTGGCCCATAGGCGTTCTCGCATGGCTTTGTTCAGGGCGATGTGAGCCGATCCGACATAGCGGCGTTCCGCATCGCGGGTTGCCATCAAAGCGAGTGGTGCCGATCCCGGTTTTAGCTGCACGCCTGCCACTTCAAAGTCGACTTCCTCGTAGCATTTGGTTTTCAGCCACGCTTCGGTGTCGCCTGACCGATACACGCTGTCAGGCCGCTTCGACACCATGCCCTCCAGGCCCATGCGATCAACCGCGGCGTAGAAGTCGGCCCCGCCGCCATGCACATGGTGACTGTACTGGAT
>NZ_RZQE01000884.1:0-1212 GCF_004022955.1 Mesorhizobium sp. M7A.F.Ca.US.002.01.1.1
GGTAGCGGATCGCCCACGACAGCACCGGCCCGCCGGTAGCATCGACGATCGTCCATCTATTGAAGGTTACCGACTGTCCCGCGCATTTCCAGCTGCGGGGACGCCTGGGCTTGAAAGAAGCTCACTGGCTTATCCGATGTCGCCCAGACGCAAATTCCGCAGGCAATCCCGAAGGAGATCAACAGGGCGGGCGAGATGGGTAAGCGGTGCAGGGATTGGCTGGGCCTCTTTGTTGCAGACCCGCCCAAAACCTCCTGCAACCGGATCGGTTCGACATAAAATATTTACCGTGTTGGCATGGTTTACGAATGGTTTCGCGGGCCATCCACCTCATGGCCGCTTTGGCTTTGGCCGGACCGGTTAAGGTTGAGCCGGATGATTTGACCGGCTGCGAAACTCCTCGCAAATTCCTCGTTGTCGAAAAGCTGTTGGGTGGTCAGGCCATCCTCGATGATCTGCACCGCCCATTGGCCGTCTATGTGTTCTACCCGAACACCGTCCTTCTGATCGTCGCCCACGCCCGCACTCCCACACAACGATGTGCGAAAAAAACCATGTGATCGGCAATCCAGCAAGTCACAAAACCGTACGAATCCGGCCGCTGGTTAACTTTGTAAAAGCGTCGAAATTTTCGCAAATGCCCGCACCCGCAGGAAACCAATTTTGGAAGGCCCGTAGCTCACACGGCCGCAGCCCGATCATCATCGATCCAGAGAAGCTGTGGACGGCATGTTGCGAGTACTTCGAATGGGTCGACGCGCACCCGCTCTATGAGGCCAAGCCCTTTGCGTATCAGGGCGAGGTGAAGATAGAGAACGTGGCGAAGATGCGCGCCATGACGATTTCACCAGCCAGGTCGAGGAAATCATCCGCACCCAGAAGTTCGAATCGGAACTCACCGGCAAAGACGGCGAACCGTTGCCGCTGGTCCCCGTGGTCAATGTCACAGTCCGCAGTTCTTGACCTGGAGCTGCATCCCAAGCAGGGGATAGCATACAACACCGAAGCGACCGAAACGCTGTATGGTGGCGCGGCCGGCGGCGGCGGCTCCTCATCATGGCGCCGATTGCTCGGTCGGCCGCGCTCCTTCGACACCAGCCCGCCGGCGCCGTCCTGGTCATAGGCTTGCAACAGCCGGTGAACCTGACTGCGGCTGAGATGAAGAAGCTCCGCCGCCTGGACGCTCAGCCGCCGGTCGCGGATCTTCTGGAT
>NZ_RZQE01000885.1:0-1210 GCF_004022955.1 Mesorhizobium sp. M7A.F.Ca.US.002.01.1.1
GCGCTGATAAGAGAACGGACTGCTGGTCCAGCCTTCGGTTTCGAGAACGCCAGGTTCGAGGCTCTGCACGTTGCCGGTCAGGATCTGGCCGTTGGCGTCGGCGATCAGGTAAAGGTTTGCGCCGGGCTGGCGCGAGCGCGCTTCGACCACGCGGACCAGTACCGGCAGGCCACCGCGCTGATAGGCGCGGGCAAGGCCGAGCACTTCGTCATTGATGGTCTCCTGCGTCTGCGCGGTCAGCATTCGCGCCGACAGCGAGGTCATGTAGAAGACGAGCGCCACCGCGCAGAGCGCGAAGAGCAGGAAGTAGAGCGCCGAAAGCCGCGCTGCCGTCGTCTTCATGATGGCTGGCACGGAAAGAGCCATGCCGCAGCTAACCACTCTTCAGCATATAGCCGGCGCCGCGAACCGTATGCAGGATGGGCTTGTCGAAGCCCTTCTCGATCTTGCCGCGCAGCCGGGAGACATGGACGTCGATGACATTGGTCTGCGGATCGAAATGGTAGTCCCAGACATTTTCCAGCAGCATGGTGCGCGTCACCACCTGGCCGGCATGCCGCATCAGATATTCGAGCAAGCGGAACTCACGCGGCTGCAGCGTTATCTCGCGTGACGCACGGCGGACCGAATGCGACAGCCTGTCGAGTTCGAGATCGCCGACGCGGTAGACGGTTTCCGCTTCCTTGGCACTGGCGCGCCGGTTCAGCACCTCGACGCGGGCGAGAAGCTCGGAGAAGGCATAGGGCTTTGTCAGGTAATCGTCGCCGCCGGCGCGCAAACCCGTGACCCGGTCATCGACCTCGCCGAGCGCCGACAGGATCAGCACCGGCGTCGTGTTGCCCCTGGACCTGAGACCGGCAATGACCGACAGGCCGTCGCGACGCGGCATCATCCGGTCGATCACCATCACGTCGTAGTCGCCGGCGTCGGCGAGCGCAAAGCCGGTTTCGCCGTCACCGGCGACATGCGCGGTGTGACCGGCCTCGGCAAAAGCTTTCTGCAAGTAATCCGCAGCCTCGCGATCGTCTTCTATGACGAGAATCTTCATAGGGCTGTTATACGCGATTTCGCCGGAAGGTTGAGTGGCAGACATCTGCATTGTGGCCTTTGCCAAAGCGCATCGCGACCGAGATCGCTCGAAGCAGTGCGCGATAAAGCTGCTCGCTGCCGATGTCGTTGGCATCGGATCGTTGAAGCGCTTTTGAAATTG
>NZ_RZQE01000886.1:0-1207 GCF_004022955.1 Mesorhizobium sp. M7A.F.Ca.US.002.01.1.1
CCCAGCGAAAATGGCCAGACGACGCGCTGGGACAGGGCCCCGCCGGCATCGCGGTAGAGAAAGCCGAGCTTGCGCTCGTTGCGGATGGCCTGCCGCACCAGACCAAGATCGATGCCCTCGGTGGCCGCGGCAGGAGGCCCGACCAGCAGTGTGCTCGCGTCAAGATCCTCGCGCAGATCGTCGGGCAGCACGGCTGCGATCTTGGCCAACGCGTTGGCGGCGGCGGCCGAGAGACGCTGGTCCGGCTGCCTGGCGACCCAGCGCGAGCCGAGCACAATGGCTTCGATCTCCTCGTCGCTGAACATCAGCGGCGGCAGCATGAAGCCGGGCTTGAGCACATAACCCAACCCCGCCTCACCTTCGATCGGCGCGCCCTGGCCCTGCAGCGTGGCGATGTCGCGGTAGAGCGTGCGGATCGAAACGCCCGTCTCGTCGGCAAGCATGTGCCCGCTCACCGGCCGGCGATGCCGGCGCAAGCACTGTATGAGGTCGAGTAGGCGTTCGGAGCGGGACATCGAGCAGATTTGCCTGTTTCTTTGACATTGGTCCATCGCCGGCAGACATAAACCGGAGAGGCCGACCTGTCGGACTTGGTTGCGAAGCCGGTTGCCCTATGTCAAAAGCGGCCACGCCGTTCGGAGTTGCCCCCGCTTGAAGTCTTTTCGCGACAAACGCCGCGACAACCGTCCACATCCATCCGCCAAGAGTGCGGCGGACGTGTCACGCCCGCGTCCCGGCCAGGCTCCTGCCAGACCGGAAGCGCCACCGCGCGAGCGCCATGAGGCGAAGACGGAAAATCGTTCCGAACCGAACTCGGCGCCGCGCATCCTGGCCCGCCGCGAAGGCGCTCTGCCCACTGAACATCTTCCCGTGATCCTGGAAGTGGCGCCCAATGCCGATTATGCGCTGCTCGACAGCGGCACCGGCCAGAAGCTCGAACAATATGGCCCCTACCGGATCGTGCGGCCAGAGGGCCAGGCGATCTGGCAAAAGGCCTTGCCGGCAAAGGAATGGGAGCGCGCCGACGCCGTCTTCACCGGAGACACCGACGAGGAGGGGATCGGCCGCTGGCGTTTCCCGAAGCTGCCGCTCGGCGAGACCTGGCCGATGAAGCATGACGGCATCGACTATCTCGGCCGTTTCACCTCGTTTCGTCATGTCGGCGTCTTTCCCGAGCAGGCTTCCCACTGGGACCACATGGCCGGGC
>NZ_RZQE01000887.1:0-1199 GCF_004022955.1 Mesorhizobium sp. M7A.F.Ca.US.002.01.1.1
AGCCTGATGCGCGCCGCGCTCGCGGTCGAACCGGCGGTGTGGCAGGCCGGTGAATGCCTTGGTTTGCCTGGATATGGACTGAAGTCCGCGACGGTGGAAGCGCGGCCGGTCGTTGCCCCCTTCGGCCGCTTCCTGCCATCCTTCGACCTAGCGCTGGCGCGGGCCGTCGCCGGGCTGATTGGCGCGGCCCCGGTCCCGCCCTTGCCTTTCAGCGGCCACAGTGCCGGCTGAGGGTTGCGCGAAAGCTTAACCCAGACGTGCTGTTCTGCTTGGCAAGGGGGGACGCTCTCCCTATGTTAGGCGCAAGTTTCCTCTCATGACGCGTGTCCGCCTCGCGGACGCCAACGGGACAATTGATGAATCCGAACTATCGCAACCTCGCGCTCTGGGCGATCATAGCGGTCCTGCTCATAGCCCTGTTCAATCTGTTCCAGACGCCGCAGACGCGAGGGGCTTCCAGCGATGTGCCTTATTCGCAGTTCCTGCAGGATGTCGCGGCGGGGCGGGTCAAGACGGTGACCATTGCTGGCGCTCGTATCAGCGGCACCTACACCGACAATTCCAGCGGTTTCCAGACCTATTCGCCCGGCGATCCTTCGCTGGTCTCGCGGCTGCAGGACAAGAACGTCACCATCAATGCACGGCCTGAAACGGACGGTTCCAATTCGCTGTTCGGCTATTTGATCTCCTGGCTGCCGATGATCCTCATCCTCGGCGTCTGGATATTCTTCATGCGCCAGATGCAGTCCGGCTCCGGCCGCGCGATGGGCTTCGGCAAATCGAAGGCCAAGCTGCTCACCGAAGCGCATGGCCGCGTCACTTTCCAGGACGTTGCCGGCGTCGACGAAGCCAAGGAAGATCTGGAAGAGATCGTCGAGTTCCTGCGCGATCCGCAGAAGTTCCAGCGGCTCGGCGGCAAGATTCCGCGCGGCGTGCTGCTCGTCGGCCCTCCGGGAACCGGCAAGACGCTGCTCGCGCGCTCGGTTGCCGGCGAAGCCAATGTGCCGTTCTTCACCATTTCCGGTTCTGACTTCGTCGAGATGTTCGTCGGCGTCGGTGCAAGCCGCGTCCGCGACATGTTCGACCAGGCCAAGAAGAACGCGCCCTGCATCATCTTCATTGACGAAATCGACGCAGTCGGCCGTCATCGCGGCGCCGGCCTCGGCGGCGGCAATGACGAACGCGAGCAGACGCTGAAC
>NZ_RZQE01000888.1:0-1198 GCF_004022955.1 Mesorhizobium sp. M7A.F.Ca.US.002.01.1.1
GCCGAAACTCGACCGCGTCAAGGTTTTCGTCTTCGCCGGCAACCACGGCGTCACCGCGCAAGGTGTGTCGGCCTATCCCTCGGAAGTCACCGTGCAGATGGTGGCGAATTTCGCTGGCGGCGGTGCCGCCATCAACCAGCTTGCCCGCATAGCCGGCGCCGAACTCGACGTCATCCCGCTCGATCTCGACCATCCGACCGGCGACTTCACCCAAGGTCCGGCAATGGACGAAGCGCCCTTTCTGGCGGCGGTCTCGGCCGGCTATGATGCGGTGACGAAGGATCTTGACCTTATCTGCTTCGGCGAGATGGGCATCGGCAACACCACGCCGGCGGCTGCCATCTCAGCAGCCCTGTTCGGCGGCGGCGCGGAAAAGTGGACAGGGCGCGGCACCGGCGTCGATGACGCCGGCTTGAAGCGCAAGGTGGTCGCCATCGAAGCCGGCCTGAAGCGCCATGCCGCAGCCCTCGCCGACCCGCTTGCTATCGCTGCCGTGCTCGGCGGACGCGAACTGGCCGCCATCTTCGGCGCCACGCTCGCCGCCCGACATCTCGGCATACCCGTGCTGCTCGACGGCTTCGTCTGCACCGCCGCCGCAGCCCCGCTGTCGAAGCTGCACCCGACCGGCCTCGCCCACACCATCGCAGCCCATGTCTCCGCTGAGTCAGGCCATCGCGGCCTGCTCGAAGCGCTCGGCCTGCCGCCGCTGCTCGATCTCGGCATGCGGCTCGGCGAAGGCTCCGGCGCCTGCCTCGCCGTCAACATCGTCCGCTCGGCGCTGGAGTGCCATGCCCGCATGGCGAGTTTTGCAGAGGCTGGCGTTTCGGAGAAGTAGTTATTCATTCCCCGTATCGGCCGACAAAGATGCCGTTGTCACGACAAAGGAGGCATCTTACCGTAACGGCGATTCTCAAATAGATTTTTGTGGATGAAGAAATTTCATCCTGCCGCAGCTGCGGTGTTATCGCCGGGGCGGTCGCTGTTGTGTTCCGTCACAGCAGCTATTCAAGTCATGGCCCGATCGACACCGGCATTTTCGTTGTCTTCCTGGTCTTCTTCTGGTGGCCCATCAGCGATTTCTCCGGGGGAAAAGACGGAATTGGCGCCAGCGATGCTGCAGCCGGGGAAAAGAGCCTTGCTTTTCGATTCGGCCGGTTTCTGACCCGCATTTTCCAACGCGGCTGAATCGCCACAAGAT
>NZ_RZQE01000889.1:0-1193 GCF_004022955.1 Mesorhizobium sp. M7A.F.Ca.US.002.01.1.1
AATTGTAGATGTGCACGTCGGTGCCGCAGATCGCCGTCTTCTTGATCTTGATCAGCACGTCGTTGGGGCCGATTTCCGGCACCGGCACCTCTTCCATCCAGATGCCCGGTTCGGCCTTGGCCTTCACAAGCGCCTTCATCATGTTCGACATCAGGATTTCCCTATTCCGTGATTGCGCTTCTGGCGAGATAGCCTGCACAACGGGAAGGTAGGCCACTAACTCGTTTGAACGTCCGGAATGGTCAGCCCCGCCTGCTCAGCCTCGCGGCGCAAATTCTGACGGGGCCTGGGGCCGATCTGCTGGATCACCAATCCGGCTGCCAGTGAGCCAAGGTCGCCGCAAGTCTGCAGGTCGCGGCCTTGCGTGTAGCCATGCAGGAAGCCGGCGGCATAGAGATCGCCGGCGCCCGTCGTGTCGACCAGTTCCTTGATGGCGGTCGCCTTGATCACCACGGTCTCGTCGCCGCGCACGATCACCGAGCCTTTTTCCGAGCGGGTGACGGCGGCGATCCGGCAATCCTTGCGGATCTGGGCCAGCGCCTCGTCGAACGACGATGTCTGGTAGAGCGACTTGATCTCGTGGCTGTTGGCAAAGACGATGTCGACCGTGCCCGAGCGCACCAGGTCGAGGAATTCGTCGCGGTAGCGGTCGACGCAGAACGAATCCGACAGCGTCATCGACACTTCTCGGCCTGCCGCGTGCGCCAGCTTCGCCGTCTGGCGGATTGCCTCCTTGGCGCGCGGCGGGTCCCACAGATAGCCTTCGAAATAGGTGACCTTGGCGCCGGACGCCTTGTCGGCTTCGACATCCTCAGGGCCAAGCTCGACGCAGGCGCCGAGATAGGTGTTCATCGAGCGCTCGCCGTCGGGCGTGACGAAGATCATCGAGCGCGCCGTCGGCGGCTCACCCTTGAGCGGCGTGGTGCCGAAGGCGACGCCCTGCGCATGGATGTCGTGGGCGTAGATTTCGCCCAGCGCATCGTTGGAGACCTTGCCGAAGAAGGCCGCGCGGCCGCCAAAGCTGGCGACGCCGGCCGCCGTGTTGCCGGCGCTGCCGCCGGACGCTTCGATCGCCGGGCCCATGCGGCTGTAGAGCAGTTCGGCGCGTTGTGTGTCGATGAGGTTCATCGCGCCCTTGATGATGCCGTTGGTCTCGAGGAATTCCTCGTCGCACTGGGCGATGATGTCGACAA
>NZ_RZQE01000088.1:0-16807 GCF_004022955.1 Mesorhizobium sp. M7A.F.Ca.US.002.01.1.1
GTGCGCGTCCATATCGATGTTGCGGCCGGAGAGAAGCACGACCACCGGCCCGTCCGACCTGACCTTGCCGGCGAGTAGCGCGGCGATGCCGACCGCGCCGGCGCCCTCGACGATTTCGCGTTCGCGCGCATAGGCGTGACGGATGCCGGCGGCGATCTCGTCCTCGCTAAGCAGGATGATACCATCGAGCAGGTCGCGGCACATGGCGAAGGTCAGCCGGTTGTCGAGGCCGATGCCGCCGCCGAGCGAATCCGCCAGCGTCGGCAATTCTTCCACCAGCACCGGGCGGCCGGCATCGAGGCTGGCCTTCATCGCCGCGCCACGAGCCATCGAGACACCGATGATCTTTGTGCCGGGGCTGACGCCTTTGATGGCCGCGGCAACGCCTGAGGCGAGCCCGCCACCCGACAACTGCACCAGGACGAGGGCAGCATCCGGGACCTGTTCGATCATCTCAAGCCCGAGCGTGCCTTGCCCGGCGACAATGTCGGGATGGTCGAAGGGCGGCAGCATAACCAGCCCCTCTTGCGCCACCAGCCGATCGACCTCCTGCTGGGCATCGTCCTGACTGTTGCCGATAATGCGAACCTCCGCGCCCAGCCGGCGGATCTCGTCGAGCTTGTTTTCAGGCACCAGCCGCGACATGCAGATCACCGCGCGCATGCCCTCAAGCTTCGCCGCATGCGCCAGCGCGCGGCCGTGGTTGCCGGTCGAGGCCGCGACCACGCCACGCGTCTTCTCCGCGGTGCTGAGCGAAGCGACGGCATTCGAGGCGCCGCGCAGCTTGAAGCTGCCGGTGGTCTGCCGGTGTTCGAGCTTGAGGTGGACGGGGACGCCCAGCCCTTCGGAAAGACTTTGGGACAGCACTGTCGGCGTGCGCTCGACCTTGCCGGCAATGCGCTCACGCGCGGCGCGAATGTGCTCAAGAGTGACCTGTGTCATGATCATCAATCAGGCGGCAAATGGCTGCGTCATCAGACGGCCGAATTCGGGACGCGGCGTGTCATCTCCGCACAGCCGCAGACAATTCCAGGCGGTCGCCTGGTTGCTGGTCACCACGGGACGTCCAATAGTTTTTTCCATTCCGGTGACCGCGAGGGCGCTACGCAGCGCCGTGCAGGAGACGAACAGCGCATCGGCGCTGGCGTCGATCGCCTCACGCGCCAGTTCGACGAGGGCCGCCGGTGCGATGCGCGCCATCTCGCGGTCGTCCTCGAAACCGAGGCAGGTGAAGCTGGCGATCTCGAAGCCGTGCGCCGCGAAATAGGCGGCCATCGGCCTGGATGTCTCGACCGTGTAGGGAGTGAGGATGCTGATCTTGCTTGCGCCCAGCGCACGCAGCCCGCGCACGCCCGCCATCGGCGGGGTGATTACCGGCACGGCGGGCTTTGCGACCTGGATCGCCGCCTCGATCTCGGCATCGCCGATCACCACCGAGGCCGAAGTGCAGGAATAGCAGACGGCATCGAGTGGCTCATCCGGCAGGATCAGGGCCGCGCCCGCCGTCAGCGCCGGCTGCATCTTGCGCAGGTTTTCGGGCGTCGTCGGGTTGGCATAGGGAATGCGCGCGACATAGACGCCGACGCGTTCGCTCGCCACCATGCGGCGGAAATCCGGTTCGCTGGTGTGGTCGGTGGCCAGGATGATCAGGCCGATGCGCCGCTCCAGCGGACGCGCATCCAGTGCCGGCCGTTTTGGATATACCTTGATCTCGGGCAAGGGTTTCATCGGTTACCTCTCGATCTTGCCGTAGCGGCGTTCCAGCCAGCGCAGCAACACGACCGAAAACAGACTGATGACCAGGAAGAAAGCACCGACCAGGGTGATCGGCTCGATATAGCGATAGTAGGTGTTGGCGACGCTTTTGGCCTGGTTCATCAGTTCCAGCACGGTGATCGCCGACAGCAGCGGCGTTTCCTTGAACATGGCGATAAAGTAATTGGCGAGCGCCGGAATCATCGGTGGGATAGCCTGCGGAACGATGATGTGGGTCCAGGTCTGACTGGCGCTCAAATTGCACGCCTTGGCGGCCTCCCATTGGCCGCGCGGCACATTGTCGATGCCGGCACGATACACCTCGGCCGTATAGGTGCCGTAATGCAGCCCGAGCCCGATGACACCGGCGACCAGCGGCGGCAGCAGGATGCCGATGTCGGGCAGCACGTAGAAGATGAAATAGAGCTGCACCAGCAGCGGCGTGCCGCGGATGAATTCAGCCGCCCAGCCGACCGTGCGCGACAACGCCTTGTTGGGCGAGCGGCGCGCCAGCGCAATGCCAAGCCCGACGATCGCCGCCAGCACCGAGCCGAGCAGCGTCGCCAGGATGGTGATCTTCACGCCCTGGATCAGCGTTGGCATGATTTCCCAGACGAAATTCCAATCCCATTCCATCAGTAGGCCCAATTTATCAGAAGGGAGTTGGCCATCAGGCACGCACCCCGTCGAGGCCGCGCGCCATGCGTCGTTCCAGCGAGCGCACGCCCCACGAGATGAGCAGGGCGAGGATGAAATAGATGATCAGGATGGTGGTGAACGGCACCAGGGTGTTGCCGGTCTGGGCGCGCACCACCTGCGCCTGGAAGGTCAGGTCGGTGAGCGAGATCAGCGACACCACGGCGGTCGCCTTGAGCAATTCGATGGCATTGTTGCCAAAGGTCGGCAGCATCACCAGCAGCGCCTGTGGCAGGATGATGTGGCGCATGCCTTGCCAGCGGCCGAGATTGAGCGCTGTGCAGGCCTCATACTGTTCGCGGCCGATCGACTGGATGGCACCGCGCACCACTTCGGCGGCGTAGGCGCCGACATTGAGGCCGAGCGCCAGCACGCCGGCCTGCAACGGGGTCAGCGAAATGCCGATGAAGGGCAGCACGAAATAGGCCCAGAACAACTGCACGAAGATCGAGGTGCCGCGGAAGAACTCGATGTAGGCGGTGGCCAACCAACGCAGCGCAAAGAAGCGCGACACGCGCCCCATGCCGGCGAGGAAGGCCATGATCAGCGCCAGCACCGACCCCATCAGCGTCAGCTCGATGGTGACAAGCGCTCCCTGCAATATCAGGCCGAAATAGCCGGACCACTGGGTCATTCGGTTTCCAACGTTGGGTTTAGCATCTTCTCCCCGTTTACGGGGAGAAGATGCCGGCAGGCAGATGAGGGGCGGCGCGAACTTGCGAAGGTTTGGCGCCGCCCCTCATCCGTCACTTCGTGACACCTTCTCCGCGTTGAACGGGGAGAAGGAAGAATCACTTCGCCGCGCAGAGCTTGTCGCGGCTGGTCGACATCGCGGCTGCCGCCGAGAAGCCGTAGGGCTCGATGATCTTGGCGAACTCGCCTGATTTCTTCATCTTGGCCAGTTCCACATCGAAGGCGTCGCGCAGTGCCTCGTCGCCCTTCTTGAAAGCGGCGCCGTCGCAATAGACCGGTGCGCCCTGCACCGGAGCGATGACTTCGAGGTTCGGATCGTTGGCCTTCTTGACCAGATCATTGATCGACAGGACGGGCAGCGAATAAGCGTCGATGCGGCCATCCTGGAGCATCTTCACGCCGCTCTGGCCATCCGGCACGACGATGACGCGATCGCGTGGCACGCCGGCATTGAGCGCGAGCTTCTCCTCGGTGCCGCCGCCCGGCGCGCCGATGGTCGCAGTCGTATCCTTGGCGACATCCTCATAGCTCTTGAAGCCCTTTGGATTGCCTTTCTTCACCAGCATCGCCTCGGCGTCGCACAGCACGGGTTCCGAATAGGCGACCGCAGCACAGCGCTCCGGCTTCATGAACAGGCCGGCGGTGACGACATCGAAGCGACCGGCCTGCAGGCCGGGGATCATGGCGCCATATTCGGAGATCGAAGCGGCAACGTCGGCGACGCCGAGCCGCTTGAATATCTCGCGGGCCACATCAGGCGCGGCACCCGAAACCTTGCCGTCGGCGGCGACCGCCGTATAGGGCGGCTCGTTGGCGATGGCGAGGCGGGCGAAACCTTGCGCCTTGAGCTGCTCGAGCTTGCTGTCATCGGCCGAACCGGGGATCGAGGCGGCCAGCACCGCCGTCAGTGCAAGACCGGCAACGCCGGCCAGAATGCCAAGTTTGTTCATTGTTCCCAACTCCTTGTTTCTTGTCTTGCTTTGTTGCATGGCGGCCCTCGCCGCCTCGGGACGACTTCGTCGCCCTGGGCATTGCGGTCAGACCCGATGTCCGGCCGCGATGATCTTCTTCAGGAAACCTTGCGTGCGCTCCTGCTTGGGATTGCGGAAAATCTCGTCCGGTTTGCCTTCTTCGACGATCCTGCCGCGATCGAAGAACAGCACCCGGTCGGCGAAATCATGGGCAAAGCCCATCTCGTGGGTGACCAGCAGCATGGTCATGTCGGTCTCGGCGGCGAGCTTGCGCATGACGTTCATCACCTCCTCGACCAGCTCTGGATCGAGCGCCGACGTCACCTCGTCGAACAGCATGATCTTCGGCGACAGCGCCAGCGCCCGAGCGATCGCCACGCGTTGCTTCTGCCCACCGGACAGCTGCGCCGGCATGTTCTTGGCCTTGTCGGCCATGCCGACCATTTCGAGCAGTTCCATCGCCCGCTTTTCGGCGGCGGCACGCGGCGTGCCCTTGGTCAGCATCGGCGCCAGCGTGACATTGTCCATGACGCACTTGTGCGGAAACAGGTTGAACAGCTGGAACACCATGCCGATCTTCTGGCGCATCCTTGTCAGATGCCGCTCATCGGCGGGCAACAGCTGGCCATTGCGCTCCATGTGATAGAGCTGCTCGCCGTCGATCTGGATATGACCGCCATCGATGCGCTCCAGCGTCATCAGGATGCGCAGGATCGTCGTCTTGCCCGAACCCGATGGGCCGATCAGTGCCAGCTTCTCGCCGGGCATGACTTGCATCGACAGGCCGTCCAGCACCTTGAAGCTGCCGAAGCTTTTCGAGATGCTGTCGATCTTGATGATGGGCGCTGGTGCGGACAAATCTATTTCCCCGTGCTGGAGAAGCTTATGCCCCTTAACGATGCGGAACGCGCCAAATCATGTCAATTGGGAAAATAATATCATGACAATTATTCTGATTCCGCACAATTTCCGGGCAAACCGGACCTAGATTGCGAGCAGCAGATGCTCCGGATCGCCAAGCAGCAGCTTGGTGACAACGCCGAGGCCGGCGCGCAGTTCCCCCTCGGTGGTCGAACCCAGCGAGATACGCACCGCCGGATGCCAGGGCGCACCCGAAATACGGAAGGATGTTCCGGGCGCGATAGCCACGCCTTGCAGGCGGGCCTGGGCGACAAAGCTTTCCTCGGCACGGTCCGCGGGCAGTTGAAGCCAGACATGCAGCCCGTCTCGCCGGGCGCGATAGTCGACCCCCGCCAGCACCTGCGCTGCAATATCCTGCCGGCGCCGCAAAGCCGCGCGCTGCCAGTGGACAAGCTCCATCGCCGTGCCGTCGGTCACCCATTTGGTGGCGATCTCGGCCACCAGCGGCGTCGCCATCCAGTTCGAAACCAGATGCCGGTTGGCGACGGCGGCGACGTAGCGGTCGGGTGCGGCCAGATAGCCGATGCGCAGGCCGGGCACGGTGATCTTGGTGAAGGAGGTGACGTAGAGCGTACGCTCCGGCGCGAACGCGGCAACCGGCGGCGGCCGGTCTTCGACCAGCGGACCCAGCACATCGTTCTCGATGATGGCGATATCGTGCTTGCGCGCGACCGCCGCGATCTCTTCTCGCCGCCGCGCATCCATCAGCGTCGCCGTCGGATTGATGACCGAGGGCTGCACGAAGACCGCGCGGATGTCGGAAAGCCGGCAGGCCTCGTCCAGCGCTTCCGGAATCAGGCCGTTGTCGTCGATCGGCAGGCCTTCCAGGTTGAAGCCGAGATAGCGTGCCAACGGCACCAGCGTATGGTGGCCGATCGCCTCCGTGGCGACCGTAGAGCCCGGCGGCGCGACGCTCATCAGCGCCACTGTCATGCCGGCGGTGGCGCCGTTGGTCAGGCTGACGTTCTGCGGCGATGCATCGAGGCCGCACAGTCTCAACCATTCGACCGCCACCGCGCGGTGGCGGGGAAACACCATGTTGGGCCGGAACGAAAGTGCTGAACTCGACGGCAGGTTCTCAGCCAGCCATCCCAGTGCCTGCTTCAGCCGCTCAAGATGCATCGGCTCGCAGACCGGTTTCAGGATCGAAAGGTCGATGACTTCACCGAGCCGCTCCGGCAGATAGGGCGGCTCGGGCTCGCGGCGCTGCGTCTGGACGAAGCTGCCGCGGCCGATCTCGCCCGAAATCAGGCCGCGGCGGATCAGTTCCTCATAGGCGCGGCTAACCGTCTGCACCGCAAGCTTGAGGTCGTCGGCCAGCCTGCGATGGGTCGGCAACCGCGCGCCATTGGCAAGGCGTCCGTCATGGATGGCGCGCGCGAACTGGTCGGCCAGCGACTGATAGGCCGGCCGCCGGATAAGCGCGGGATCGGGTTGCCACAATGTCATGACTTATTAGAGATCGAAATCAGTGCAATTGACAATCGAAATAATGCGCCGTCATGGTACTCGGACGAAAAAGTGAGCCCTGATGACATCAGCAAAACTCGACCCGATCGACCTGAAAATCCTCGACGCCATCCAGCGCGACGGACGCATCACCAAGCTGGCGCTGGCCGAGCAGGTCGGCCTGTCTCCGACGCCGTGCTGGATGCGGTTGCGCAAGCTGGAAAAGGCCGGCATCGTCTCGGGCTATCACGCCAGGATCGCCATGCGCGTCGTGGCACCCGTTGCCACCGTGCTGATGGAGGTGACGCTGGCAAACCACCGCCAGGCCGATTTCGACCGCTTCGAGCGCGTTATACGCGATGTTCCCGAGATCGTCGCCTGCTGGTCTGTCGGCGGCGGCGTCGACTATCTGTTGAAGGTAATGGCGCGCGACATCGACGCCTATCAGCGGCTGGTCGATGGCTTGCTGGACCGCGAGATCGGCATCGATCGTTACTTCACCTACATCGTCATCAAGACCGTGAAGGACGAGGTGGCGCTGCCCCTCGCAGAGCTTTTGCCGGCGTCGTCATAGGAGCGGAGAGATTCTCTCGCCGGGCAACCCGATAGAGAGAGTCTCTCTACGCCAGGACTTCCAAACAGCCTCTCTATCTGCATCGGGCGGATAGTCTTCCCGCATCAGTCCGAACCGGGAGGCTTTGACCATGTCCGCGCATTTCGCCCGCTCGCATCGCCATGAAGCGCTCGACGGCCTCGCCGACCGCCGGCTGCTGCGCGAACTGGCCTATGTCGATGGCCACTGGACCGCAAGCGAGGCTGCCGAAAGCTTCGAGGTCACCGATCCGGCCACCGGCACGACCGTCGCTTTCGTCGCCGCGCTCGATGGCCGGCAGACGACAAAGGCGATCGATGCCGCGGCGCGTGCCTTCCCGGCCTGGCGGGCGCTGTTGCCGCAGGAGCGCTCGAAAATTTTACGAAAATGGTTCGAGCTGATCGTCGGCGCCAAGGATGATCTGGCTCTGCTGATGACGCTTGAACAGGGCAAGCCTCTGCAGGAATCGCTGGGCGAGATCGACTACGCCGCCTCCTTCGTCGAATGGTATGCCGAGGAAGCAAAACGCGTGAACGCCGAGAGCGTCACCAGCCATCTGCCGAACGCCGAGATGATGGTGCGGCGCGAGCCGCTCGGCGTCGTCGGCGTCGTCACGCCGTGGAATTTTCCGTCGGCCATGCTGACCCGTAAGGCGGCCGCCGCCCTTGCCGCCGGCTGCACCATCGTCGCGCATCCGTCCTCGGAAACGCCGCTGTCGGCGCTGGCGCTGGCCGAACTCGGCGAACGCGCCGGCCTGCCCGTGGGCGTCTTCAACATCGTCACCGGCAAGGCTTCGGCGATCGTCGGCCGGATGTGCGAAGATCCGCGCGTGCGTGCCATGAGCTTCACCGGCTCGACCGAGATCGGCCGGCTGATCGCCGCCCAGAGCGCGCCGACCATGAAGCGGCTGGTGATGGAGCTTGGCGGTCATGCCCCGCTGATCGTCTTTGCCGATGCAGATCTGGACAAAGCGGTTGATATCGCCATCGACGCTAAATTCGCCACGTCGGGCCAGGACTGCCTCGCCGCCAACCGCATCTACGTCCAGCGTCCGATCTACGATCGGTTCTGCGCCGCCTTCGCCAAGCGCATCGAGACGCTGCGGACCGGCAATGGCCTAGCCGAGAAGATTAACATCGGGCCGCTGATGCATGAGCGCGCCATCAAGAAGGTGGAGGAACAGGTCGCCGATGCCATCGCTCACGGCGCGCGCTGCCTCACCGGCGGCAAGCGGCACCAGGCCGGCCCGCTGTTCTACCAGCCGACGCTGCTGGCCGATGTCAGTGACGAAGCGCTGATCATGCGCGAGGAGACGTTTGGCCCGGTTGCCGCCGTGACGCCGTTCGACAGCGAGGATGACGTGATCGCCCGCGCCAACGCCACCGAGTATGGCCTCGTCGCCTATGTCGTGACCGAGAATGGTGGCCGGCAGCAGCGCATGGGCCGCGCGCTCGACTACGGCATGGTCGCCATCAACCGCGTCAAGATCACCGGCGCGCCGATCCCGTTCGGCGGCGTCAAGCAATCGGGCATCGGGCGCGAAGGCTCGCGCCACGGGCTCGAAGCCTTCACCGATCTGAAGTATCTCTGTCTGGACGTCGCCTAGGTTCGTCCTGCCATCCCTCAAGGAGTTAAAAAATGCTCGACCAGTCCAACGAACTCGCCGCCTGGGATCGCGACCACTTCTTCCATCCCTCGACCCATATGGGCACGCATGCGCGGGGCGAAAGCCCGACACGCATCATGGCCGGCGGTGAAGGCGTCACCGTGTGGGACAACAATGGCAGGAAGAGCCTCGATGCCTTCGCCGGGCTCTATTGCGTCAATGTCGGCTACGGCCGCCAGAAGATCGCTGACGCCATCGCCGCCCAGGCGAAGAACCTCGCCTATTACCACGCCTATGTCGGCCACGGTACCGAGGCCTCGATCACGCTGGCCAAGATGATCATCGATCGCGCGCCGCAGGGCATGTCGCGGGTCTATTTCGGCCTCTCCGGTTCGGATGCCAACGAAACCAACATCAAGCTGATCTGGTACTACAACAACGTGCTCGGCCGGCCGGAGAAGAAGAAGATCATTTCGCGCTGGCGCGGCTATCACGGCTCGGGCGTGATGACGGGATCGCTGACCGGGCTCGACCTGTTCCACAACGCCTTCGACCTGCCGCGCGCGCCGATCCTGCACACCGAGGCACCCTACTACTTCCGCCGCGCCGACCGCTCGATGAGCGAGGAGCAGTTTTCGCAGCATTGTGCCGACAAGCTCGAGGAGATGATCCTGGCTGAGGGCCCGGAAACCGTCGCTGCCTTCATCGGCGAGCCGATCCTGGGCACCGGCGGCATCGTGCCGCCGCCGGCCGGCTATTGGGAAAAGATCCAGGCGGTGCTTAAGAAGTACGACGTGCTGCTGGTCGCCGACGAAGTGGTGACGGGCTTCGGCCGACTGGGCACCATGTTCGGCTCCGACCATTACGGCATCAAGCCGGACCTGATCACCATCGCCAAGGGCCTGACCTCGGCCTATGCGCCGCTGTCGGGCGTCATCGTCGCCGACAAGATGTGGCAGGTGCTGGTTGAGGGCTCCGACAAGCTCGGTTCGCTCGGCCATGGCTGGACCTATTCGGCACATCCGATCTGCGTTGCCGCCGGTGTGGCCAATCTCGAGCTGATCGACGAGATGGATCTTGTGACAAATGCCAAGGAGACGGGCGCCTATTTCCGCGCCGAGCTGGCCAAGGCGGTCGGCGGCCACAAGCATGTCGGTGACGTCCGCGGCGACGGCATGCTGGCAGCGGTGGAATTCGTTGCCGACAAGGACGACCGGGTGTTCTTCGACGCTTCGCAGAAGATCGGACCGCAGGTGGCAACAGCGCTTGCCGCAAGCGGCGTCATCGGCCGCGCCATGCCGCAGGGCGACATTCTTGGCTTCGCGCCGCCGCTCTGCCTGACCCGCGAGGAAGCCGACATCGTCGTGTCGAAGACCGCCGATGCGGTCAAGAGCGTGTTTGCCAATCTCTGAGATCGACTATGAATGCCATGACCAGAACCCTCCCCGCCACCATGGCCGCCGTGCTGCTTGTCGGGCACGGCGGGCCGGAAAAACTCGTCTACCGCAGCGATGTGAAAGTGCCCGCGCCTGCGCCAGGTGAAGTGCTGGTCAAGGTCAGCGCTTGCGGCATGAACAACACCGATGTCTGGGTGCGCCAGGGCGCCTATGGCACGGAAGAGAATGCGGCTGCCGTGTCGACATGGCGGCGCCAGGGCAACACGCTTGTTTTCCCGCGCATCCAGGGCACCGACACCGTCGGTACCATCGCCGCCGTCGGCGAAGGTGTGTCGCCGGAGCGTATCGGCGAACGGGTGATGGTCGATTTCTCCATCTACAATCGCGACGACGATTCGCTCGCCGACATCGACTATATGGGCCACGGCCGCGACGGCGGCTATGCCGAATACCAGGCCGTGCCGGCCGAGAATGCGCATGTCGTCGATACCGACATGAGCGACGTCGAACTCGCCACCTTCTGCTGCGCTTACCTGACCGGCGAACAGATGCTGGAGCGCGCCGGCTTGAAGGCCGGCGAGCGCGTGCTGGTCACCGGCGCCTCGGGCGGCGTCGGTTCCGGCATCGTGCAACTGGCACGGGCGCGCGGCGCCATTCCCTATGCCGTCGTCGGCAAGGGCAAGGAACAGGCGGTGCTGGACATCGGCGCCGAGGCGGTCATCACCCGTGGCGTCGCAGACCTGCCGCAAGCCGTGATTGAAGCGACCGGCGGCCAACCGATCGACGTGGTGGCCGACCTGGTCGGCGGCGCGATCTTCAACGATCTCTTGCGTATTCTCAGGCCCGAAGGCCGCTACACCACCGCCGGGGCGATTGCCGGTCCGGTCGTGCAGCTCGATCTCAGGACCATGTATCTCAAGCAGTTGCAGTTGCATGGTTCGAGCCAGGGCACGCGCGCGGATTTCCGTCGTATCGTTGGTTACATCGAGGCGAAGAAAATCCGGCCGCTGGTCGGTGGCGTCTACAAGCTCTCCGATTTCCACCATGCGCAGGCGGATTTCATTGCCAAGGATTTCGTCGGCAAGCTGGTGGTGGTGCCGGATGCCATGTGGGGTTCGGCTGGCTGAACACTCTATGCCTCAACCCTGCTGGGCCGCCCTCAACAGCATGCCGAACAGATCTCGCGGTTCGTCGGGGTCGGCCAGCATGTCGAGTTCCTGGTAGAGGCCGGTCGAGCGCAGTTGATCCCTGACATAGCGCAACGCCGAAAAATCCTCGATGGCGAAGCCGACCGAATCGAACAGCGTGATCTGGCCGGAATCGCGCCGGCCTTGCACGGCGCCTGACATCACCTGCCACAACTCGATCACCTCATGATCCGGCGCAAGCTGCTGGATCTCGCCCTCGATACGGGTCTGCGGCGGGTATTCGACGAAGATGTCTGAGCGCAGCAGGATATCGCGATGCAATTCGGTCTTGCCGGGGCAGTCGCCGCCGACCGCGTTGATGTGCACGCCGGAGCCGACCATGTTGTCGGTGAGGATAGTGGCGTACTGCTTGTCGGCGGTGACGGTGGTGATGATGTCAGCCCCTTCGACCGCCTCCTGCGCGGTGCCGCAAGCGACCATGTCGAAGCCGAGACCGGCGAGATTGCGGATGCATTTTTCGGTGGCCGTGCGGTCGATATCGTAAAGCCTCAGCCTGTCGACGCCGAGCAGCGCCTTGAAGGCCACCGCCTGGAATTCGGCCTGGGCGCCGTTGCCGATCAGCGCCATGCAGCTGGAGCCGGCCGGCGCCAGATACTTCGCGGCCAGAGCCGACATCGCCGCCGTGCGCAGCGCCGTCAGGATGGTCATTTCGGACAGCAATACCGGGTAGCCATTGTGGACGTCGGCGAGCATGCCGAAGGCGGTCACGGTCTGGCGTCCCTCGCGCATGTTCTTGGGATGGCCGTTGACATATTTGAAGCCGTAGACCTCGCCGTCGCTGGTCGGCATCAGTTCGATGACACCCTCGGCGCTGTGCGAGGCGACGCGCGGCGTCTTGTCGAACAGCTCCCAGCGGCGGAAATCATTCTCGATGTAGCCGGCGAGTTCGACGAGGAAGCGTTCGACGCCGATCTTCAGCACCAGCTTCATCATATGATCGACGCTGACGAAGGGCACGATGTTGAGATTGGGGATCATTTTTCTTTTCCTTGCCGCATGCAGGCGGTCAGTCCTGGCGATGCGCGTTGTGCGCCTTCATCATCGTTGCCAGCGCCGGATCGTTTTGCTCCAGCACCCTGATGGCTCCGCCTGTGTCGTAGAGGCGCTCATCCTGGCCCATCTTGAACTTGGCTTCGAGCCGCCCGATCGGCAGGTCAAACCCTATGATACCAGGTATGCGCCGCTCCATGCCGCCTGGTCCGAGCTCACGCATGCGCCAGCGATCGTCGCGATCCTTCTCCAGCACATCGACAAGCTGCAGGAGATGCCGGGCGGTGCCGTGATCGTCGAGCGGCACCGGATGCCCATGACAATGCACGACGGCAAAGTTCCAGGTCGGCGCGCTGTCGCGCACCGGATTGCGCGGATACCAGGACGGCGAGATGTAGCCATGCGGGCTGTGGAAGACAGTGATCGTCTCCCTGCCTTCGCTGATCAAGGTGCTGTGCGGATTGGCCCGGGCGAGATGCGAGATCAGCGTTCCATTTTCACCCCGCGCGCGATCGAGCACGAAGGGAAGATGAGAGACGACAAGGCCCTGCGGTCCCGCTGTCACCACCGTGGCAAAGGCCGCGGCCTCGATCAGGCCGAACACCTCGTCGCGCGACAGTGGCACGAACTCGGGCTTGGTATACATCAGGTCAGCTTCGCTGGGCGCGAACTGCCGGGATCAGGCCTTGCGGACGAACCAGCAGCACGGCGATGACGCCCGACAGCACGATGGCGTCGCGATAGGGCGCGATCGCTCCCGGCAATGTCGCTTGCAGCAGCACCTCGATGATGCCGAGCAGGAAGCCGCCGGCGACAGCACCGGGCAAGCTGCCGAGCCCGCCGACGACGGCGGCGATAAACGCCTTCAGCACCGGCGTGAAACCCATCAGCGGGTCGACCGAGGCACGCTGCGCCACCCACAGCATGGCCGCCAGCCCGGCGAGCAGGCCGGAGAGCAGGAAGGCGGTGGCGATGATGCGGCTGGCCGGAATGCCCATCAGGCGCACGACGTCGAAATCCTCCGCTGCGGCACGCATCGCCGTCCCGGTCACCGAGCGGCGCAGGAAGACTTCCAGCGCAATCAGCGCCAGTGCGGAGACGACGATGGAGATGCTGGGACCGACGCCGATGGTGAAATCGCCGAAGGAGAAAGCGCCGGTCATCCAGCCAGGCATGGCGACAGCCTGCGGCCGCGCCGAGATGCCGTTCTGGAAGACGACCTTCAGCAGGCTGGAGACAGCGAAGCTGGTCAGCAACAGACTGGTGACGCTGGCGCCGCGCATCGGCCTGAACGCGATGCGCTCCATGGCGACAGCGGCGAGCGCGCCGCAGGACACGGCGACAAGCACGGCTACGGGGAACGGAAAGCCAAGCACCAGCGAGGCGAGCAGCGCATAGCCCGACAGCGTCATCAGCTCGCCATGGGCGAAGTTGATCAAGCCGACGATGGAAAAGACGATCGCCAGCCCGAGCGCCAGCAGCGCATAGACGCCGCCGAGGCTCACCGCATTGATGATCTGCTGCGCGATCATGCTTCTAAGCTCCCAGATAGGCCTGGCGGACGAGGTCCGAAGAGGCGAGTTCTTTTGCCGTGCCCGACAGCACCACTTCGCCATTGGCGAGCACGACGGCGCGGTCGGCGATTTCGAGCGCCAGCGCCACATTCTGTTCGACCAGAAGGATGGTCAGGCCCTTGCGGCGCAGTTCGGCGATCAGGTCGAAGACGGTGTCGATCAGTTGCGGGGCAAGGCCGAGCGAGGGCTCGTCGAGGAGGATCATGCGCGGCTTGCCCATCAGCGCGCGGGCGATGGCCAGCATCTGCTGTTCGCCGCCCGACAGATTGCCGCCCTTGACGCGGTGGTAGCGGCGCAGGATCGGGAACAGCTCCAGCATCTCCTCTTCGCGCAGCCGTGCCTCGGCCGCCGGCTGATGCACCGCGCCGCCGAGACGCAGATTGTCGGCCACCGTCAGGCTGGCGAAGATGCGGCGGCCTTCCGGAACCAGCGCGACGCCCTTGCGGGCGATCGCCTCCGGCGCCAGGCCGGTGATGTCGACACCGTCGAAGACCACCTTGCCGGACGCCGCCGGCACCAGCCCGGCGACGGCGCCGAGCGTCGAGCTCTTGCCGGCACCGTTGGCGCCGACCAGGGCGATGATCTCGCCGCTGTCGACGGCGAGGTCGACGCGGCGCACCGCCTCGACCTCGCCGTACCGGATTTTCAGGGCTTCGACGCTCAGCATGACATCACGGCGCCGGAACGTCGGCGGCTTCGGGGATCAGGGTCTCGACATGCTTGCCTTCGCCGCCCTCGTAGCGCATCAGCGCCACTGGCCGCAGCGGCATGCGGTCGGTGCCGGCATAGGTGATCTTGCCGGTGATGCCCTCGAAATCCTTGAGGCCGGCGATGGCGTCGCGGATCGCCTTCGGGTCGTCGGAGCCGGCCGTCTTGACCGCCTGGTCGAGGATCAGGCCGATCTCGTAGCCATTGACCTCATAGGTCGATTCCGGCGCATGGCCGGCATATTTGGTGAAGGCGGCGTTGAAGGCTTCGAGCTTGCTGCCCGGCTCGGCATAGCCGGCCGCGGTGTAGACGATGCCGTCGACCAATTTGCCGAGCGCCTTGATGGTCGGCGTACCGATGGCATCGGCTCCATAGACCGGGATGGTGACGCCGGCGCCGCGCAATTGCTGGATGAAGGCTGGGAAATCGGGCTCATAGGCCGCCGTCATGATCAGGTCGGGCTTATCGGCCAAGCCCTTGATGTTGGTGATCTCGGCGGAAAAGTCGGGCTGGCCCATGCTGAAAGTGCCGCGGCCGACAATGGTGCCGCCCTTCTTCTCGAACACCTTGCCGAAATATTCCGGCAGATTGGCGGTGTAGGTGGAGTCCGGCGAGGTCAGCAGGAACACCTTCTTCTTGCCTTCGGAGACGGCGAAGTCGGCAACCGCCGTCGCCTGTACATTGTCGGCGGGATAGGTGCCGAACATGACATCGCCGACCGCGCCGGTGAGCACCGGGGCGGAGCCGCACAGCGTCAGGGTCGGAATGCCGAGAGGCTGGGTCAGCTGGCCGGCGGAAATCGAGGGATCGGCATCGCACGGCGTGATCATGATCTTGGCGCCGGCATCGATCAGCTCCTGCGCGACCGTGGCGGTCTGCGCGGTGTCGGAGCGGGTGTCCTTGATCAGCAGCTTGACGGTGTATTTGCCGCCGAACCCGCCCTTGGCGTCGAGTTCGTCGAGCGACATGCGCAGGCCGGCAAGTGCCGGCTGGTCGTAAGGGGCAAGACCGCCTGTCTGCGCGGTCGCGGCACCGATGATGATCTCCTCGGCGCTGGCCGTCGAAATGGTGGCGATGCCGAACACGGCAGCGCAGAAGGCGGCGCGATGGAGGCGATAGAGGCTTGGCATGTCGGTTCTCCTTCTGGATTTTTGTCGTTGGTCGTTGCGGTCTATGCGGTCTGGTTTTCAGGCGTTGCGGTCTTGGCGAGCGCCGTGCGGCTGCCGAGATAGGCGGCGATCACGGCGGGGTTCTTCTGAACGTCGCCCGGCGTACCGTCGGCGATGACGCGGCCATGATCGATGACGACAATGCGTTCGCACAGGTTCATCACCAGCCTCATGTCGTGCTCGATCAGGACGACGCCGATGCGGCGCTCGGTGCGGACTGTCGAGAGGATGGAAACCAGTTCGGCGGTCTCGACGGCGTTCATGCCGGCGGCCGGCTCGTCCAGCAGCAGGAAGCGCGGCTTCAACGCCAGCGCACGTGCCACTTCCAACCGGCGTCGCTGGCCATAGGCAAGCCTGGCGGCCGGCTGATCGGCAAATCTCTCCAGCCCCATGCGCGCAAGTTCACCCATTGCCGCCGCCTCGGCATGGACGAGATCAGGCTCTACCTGGCGTGCGGCGACGACGACGTTTTCCAGCACCGTCATGTGCGGGAAGACGCGGATGTTCTGGAAGGTGCGGGCAACGCCGGAGCGCGCGAAGCGGAAGGCAGAAGCCTGCCGCACCGCGCCACCCACCGACACGGTACCGGCACTTGGCTTGACATCACCGGCCAGCATGTTGAGCAGCGTCGTCTTGCCAGCGCCATTGGGGCCGATGATGCCGGTGATGCTGTCGGTTTGGAAATTCAGGCTGACGTCATCGACGGCGACGACACCGGCATAGCGACGCGACAGATGATCGGCGCTGAGCCGATCGCTTTCGACATGCCGAGGCGGCGCGGCCGAAGCCGTTACCGCCTGACGTCCGGGCCGGCGCAGCAGGTTCAATTCACGCTCGCCGAACAGACCGGTTGGGCGCCGCCAGATGACCAGGATCATGGCGATGGCGAGCACGCCCTGGGTCAGGCCGAACAGGACGGGCAGATGCAGGCCGAGCACCTCGCCGCCGCCTTCGAAGCGGCGCACCACCTCGATCAAGACGATGGTGACGATGACGCCGGCGAAGGCGCCGAGCGAAGAGCTCATGCCGCCGACGATCAGCATGGCAAGCATGGTGAAGCCGAGGTCGAAGTAGAAAT
>NZ_RZQE01000890.1:0-1193 GCF_004022955.1 Mesorhizobium sp. M7A.F.Ca.US.002.01.1.1
CTCTACAAGGCCGGCGCCGACGCGGTCTATTGCAGCGCCGGCTACGCCACGATCAAGCGGATGGCCGATGACAATATCCCGGTGATCGGCCATGTTGGCCTCATTCCTTCCCGCGCGACCTGGACTGGCGGCTTCAAGGCGGTCGGCAAGACCGCCGACACCGCCATGGATATCTTCGCGGCGGTGAAGCAGCTGGAGGCTGCAGGCGCCATCGGCGCCGAGATCGAGGTGGTGCCGGTCGAGGTGGCCAAGGCGATCTCGGAGCGGACGTCGCTGATCATGCTGTCGATGGGAGCGGGTACCGGTTGCGATGCGCAATATCTGTTCGCCGACGACATTCTCGGCCAGAACCGTGGCCACATGCCCCGTCATTCCAAGGTGTATCGCAATTTCGCCGCCGAATATGATCGTTTGCAGGCCGAGCGTATCGCCGCGTTTTCGGAATATGTTGCCGACGTGAACAGTCTCGCCTATCCCGAAGACAGGCATGTGGTGCATATGGATCCGGCTGAACTCAGCCTGTTCATGAAGAGGGTCGACGGGGCGTGAAATCTCAAGGCAATGATGCGACGGACGAGGCCGCGCCGGTTCATATTCTCACGCTTTCCTGCGAGGATCGGCCGGGGATCGTCGCCGCCGTCACGGCGGAGCTTGCCGCGAACGGCGCCAACATCGCCGAAAGCAGCCAGTTCTGGGACCGGCAGACCAATCGCTTTTTCATGCGGATCGCCTTCATCAGCCCGCCAGGCTCGACCGGGGACAGTCTGGCGCGGGCCCTGGAATCGAGCGTCGACCGCTTCGGCATGAAGACCGCGCTGGTCGATCAGGGACGCCGCCCGAAGATCATCGTCATGGTCTCCAAGTTCGACCACGCGCTTCTCCATCTGCTGTACCAGATCAGGGTCGGCTGGCTGAACGCGGAGGTTGCAGCCGTCGTCTCCAACCACGAGGATGCCCGCCGCTTCGCCGAGCTGGAGGGCATTCCCTACCACCATTGGCCGACCACCAAGGAGAACAAGGCCGAACAGGAACAGAAGCTGCTGGACCTGGTGCAGCGGACAGGGGCCGAACTGGTCATCCTGGCGCGCTACATGCAGGTCTTTTCAAAAGGTCTGTCGGACCGGCTGTTCGGACGGGCGATCAACATCCACCATTCGTTCCTGCCGAGCTTTAAGGGCGCCAAGCCGTACCAC
>NZ_RZQE01000891.1:0-1186 GCF_004022955.1 Mesorhizobium sp. M7A.F.Ca.US.002.01.1.1
GCCTGTGATCATCTCCATCGCTACGAAGAGCCCCGCAGTCCACAGCACCAGCGACCAGCCAGGCGCGACGGCCAGCGCCAGGAACAACGGCAGCAGCGCGCCAATGACCGGGCCGATATAGGGAACAAAGCGCAGTGCCAGCGCCAGCAATCCCCATAGCAGTGCATTGGGTATGCCCAGAACCCACAGTCCGACCGTGATCGGTATGGCGTAGACGATGTTCACGACCATCTGCATAAGCAGATACCGGCCGACCCGCTTGCCGGCCTCCTGGAGCGCCTCGGTGGTTCGGTGAAGATCGCCATAGCCGACAAGCCGGATGAAACGATCGCGCAGGTCCTCGCGCTCCAGCAACATGAAGATGACGACGATGACGATCAACCCTGCCGACGCCAGCGGACTGATCAGCGGGCCGACCAGATTCTGCAGAACCTGGAGCGGCTTTTCGCGCGCGACGACCTCCACTGGCACCGGCTCGCGCCGTGGCTTGTCCGCGGCGGCCTGTGACGGCTCCTGCCTGTCAATCTCCTGGCCGACGCGCTCGATCACCCCGCTCAGTCTGGCAACGATCCCTCCGCCGACGCCGGTTTCCTTGAGGGACCTGACCTTGGTCAGGATGTTTGCCTGATAGAGCGAAATATTCTGCGCCAGTTCGCTGACCTGCGTGGCGACAACAAAGGAGAACAAGGCAAGTGCCGCGAATGCACCGAGCACACTGACGATGACGGCGGGAAGGCGGGGAATGCCGGCTCGCTTCAGGACGGAAACCACAGGGGCGAGCGCGAAGGTCAGCAACAGCGCGATGGCGATCGGCAGAAAAACCTCGCGCCCGAAATATAGCGCAGCCACCGCCGTCACGATGGTAGCGACGGTGGGCAATGCCATGCGCGGGTGGACGTTAGCAGCGGAAAGTATGCCAGCTAGCCCGGGTTCCGACGGCTGCGTGCCGGTTCGACGATTGGCCGCCACTTGATGCCTCCACACTGCCACTGCCATGATCAAGGATATTTAGCTGGCGTGCAACTGTTGCATCTTCGCGCATGGGCAGCCCGACGACGCGCTTGCCAGCCCCAACAGGAAAGCCGGACGGGCAATTTGTGGTGATGCAACAGCTCGATTCATTTCGCGACACAGGTCCGGCAATAGTATAGCGATGTTTCCGAGCGGAGGCAGAGCGCCTCCAGAT
>NZ_RZQE01000892.1:0-1182 GCF_004022955.1 Mesorhizobium sp. M7A.F.Ca.US.002.01.1.1
GGCGGCCGCCTTCCTGATCGGCGTCTGTGCGATGTGGATTTCGGACGTGCTGTTCGAGTTTGTGGTGCGGAGATTCAAACCGGGGGTGGAGGAGTAGCTGTTGGCACCGCGTCGTCTGTTGGCTGCTGCCTGACGGAATTACCGAGACAGGTGGACCTGGCGCGGCGTGGCTCTCATTTCCAGGACCGACCGCTGCCCGCTTCGGCTCACGCCGGGGCGGGCTTTTTGCATTTCCGATCGGCCATTGCTGAGCGGCATTCGAGTTGACCGGTCTCGTCATCGTCCGTTGTGATAAGCAAGTTAATCATGTCGGTTATGCATAATGATTATTGTTAATTTTTGATTGAAGCACCGAAACTGGATAAAGACTTGAGCGGATGAAGTGTTCATATATTGTTAAGCAAGAGGTAGACCACAGAAGACGGAAGCCATCTCCATCATCAAACGGGAGTAGCTTTCATGAACAAGTTCACTGTTATTTTCGCCGCTGTTGCAGTTGCATCGTCCGTTGGAGCCGCCGAGGCAGGTTGTGGGTGCGGAGGTTCGGGCGGCTGGGGAGGCAATTCGAGCCGCCTGATCAATGTTTCGCCGTCCATCGACCTTGGCAAGATCACCGCGCTGAACGACGTGCTCAGCGGCAACAACATCCTGAGCGGCAATGTCGTCTCAGGCATTCTAAACGGCAACAAGACCGGCATCGTCGGTGGCGTTCTGAGCGGGCTCGGCGTGAACCTGCTGGGCGGCAACAGCTATAGGCTGGGCAAGCGCCACTAGTCCGGCGCTGCATTTCAACTGTCGAAGGCAACCCAAAATAGCCCGTTCCGGTGCGCCGGGCGGGCTATTTCGCGTGTCGGGCCGATCAAGCGAGGATGTTGACCGCGCGTGCCGCGACCAGCGCGATGGTCAGCAGCGAGATCATGGCCTCGGCCATCATCAGCAGCTTGGCGCGCTGGGAAAGGGGCAAGGTATCGGTGGGCGAAAACGCTGTCGCATTGGTGAAGGCGAGGAAGAAATAATCGACGAAACCGGGCAGCCAATCTCGGAGGTCACGGTCGTTCAACGTCATCTGCGCGAACAGGAAATCGGCCTGCGCAAGCTTGACGAGGCCGCAGGTCGGCGGGCCGCCGCGGTCGGTGCTCCAGAACCACAAGGCAAAGACGATGACGTTGGTGACCCAGATGT
>NZ_RZQE01000893.1:0-1181 GCF_004022955.1 Mesorhizobium sp. M7A.F.Ca.US.002.01.1.1
CAATAGCAGGACACGCCGCGAAAAGATCCCTTGCCGTTTTGAACCGGAGCCCATTGGCCATGACCGCCACGCTTTCATCGAGAAGCTTGGCCACTCAAGCCTTAGGCGCGGCGCGGGTCAAGTCTCAACCGGTGACGCGGCAACAACTGTCACGCCCCGGCGATTGCAGACAGACAATTGCCTGCGAATTTGCTATGATCCCAACATCGAAAATCGGAATACTCAACCAGGAGGAGCCGCTATGCAGTGGAGCAGTTCAGCTTTTGTGTTGGCGGTCGTGCTTTTCTCGACCCACGCTTCCGCCGACCCCGTTCAGAAATCGGAAGACATCGTGAAGTTTTTTGCTGGTGCGGCCGATCTCGGCAAGTCCCGCGGGATTTGTGTTGGCTCCGCGGAGGAGTGCAAAAGCAAGTCCAATGACGCGTCGGCAGTGAAAACCGGCCTCGACATGCTGATCAATTTCGGCTTGGATTCGGCCGAACTTGACGCCACCGCGCGCGCTGAACTCGACGAGTTCGCCAAAGCCCTGAAGGACAACCGGCTGAGCACGTTCAGCTTCGTCGTCGAAGGCTATACCGATGCCACCGGCACGGTGCACCACAACGAAGGCCTGTCGCAACGACGAGCGAAATCGGTAGCCGCCTTCCTCACGGCCAGCGGCATCGAGCCTGATCGCATCAACGCGGTCGGCATGGGTGAAAAGAACCCGCGCAGTTCCAACCCATACGATCCGCTCAATCGCCGCGTGGAAATGCGGATAAAGACGCAATAGCCACGCAAAGCTGCGCCGCAGCCTGGGATGGGGCGAAGATTGTTCTACCCGATGGAATTTGGACAGGGGTGAGCATCTGATAGAGCAGCGCGAGCGTGGTTCAAAGCGTATTCTGAATTGAGCTTATGACGGCGGTGACGGCCTGCTTGTATTTTTCAAACTCCGGTGACGTCTGGCGGACCTCCGTGGTCGTTGTCTGCTGGGCGGCGCCAGTGGCCATGCGGCCCAGCTTCTGGCCCATTTTCCTTTCGGCCCAGTCCACGACGTAGCTGGCGGTCTTGCCGGTGAGAAACGGGTTGGCCTGGATGACGGCCGACCCCAGCACGGCGCTCAGTTGCGCCGAACCTGTGGCCGACAGCACCTGGTGCGCGCCTTCCATTCCCGGGGAATGGCAGGGATAGATTCTGCC
>NZ_RZQE01000894.1:0-1176 GCF_004022955.1 Mesorhizobium sp. M7A.F.Ca.US.002.01.1.1
ATCCCGGCCTGGTCTCCAGCGCCCAGTTGACGAACTTCTCGTGGCTTGCGCAGACCGATGCGGCCCATCTCGAATTCCGCGACGACCGTTTCGTCGCGGCATTCAACCCGGCCGACGGCGACCACGACCACAATCTGACCCTCGCCTATGTCGTGCGCGCCGTGACGCCGGGTACCTATGCGCACCCCGCGGCAACGGTGGAAGACATGTATCGGCCCCAATACTCGGCCCGCACCGCCACCGGCATGATGGAGATCAAGGCGCCGTAAGGCGCTGATGGTGATGGACGCGATGAGCAAAGTGCCCCCTCACCCGCCCTCCGCTTCGCTCGGTCGACCTCTCCCCGAGGGGAGAGGAGACGGCCAGCGCTGGCGCCAGTCTCTTCTCCCCACCGGAGAGAAGGCGGCCGCGAAGCGGCCGGATGAGGGGGCATCTTTACTGCCATGAAGATGCTTCGCAAATTCGCTGTTGGAGCGGCAGGGTGCGCCGGCATCCTCGCCCTTTCCGCCGCGTCCCTCTGGGAACTCGACCGCGCCTTCCCGCCCCCGCTTCCAGCCGAACTCACGGTCTCCACCGAAATCCAGGACCGCGATGGCCAGTTGTTGCGCGCCTTCGCCACGCCGGACGGCTACTGGCGGCTCGAAACCCGGCTCGACCAGGTCGACAAGCAATTCGTCGACATGCTGGTCACCTATGAAGACAAACGTTTCTGGGACCATGAGGGCGTCGACGTGCTGGCGCCGGCGGCTCGACGCTTTCGATGCAGCTTGCCCGGCTGATCGAGCCGCGCGAAAGCCGCAGCCTCGGCTCCAAGATCAAGCAGATGCTGCGCGCCATCCAGATCGAACGGCGGCTGTCGAAACGCGAAATCCTCGAACGCTACCTGACGCTGGCGCCCTATGGCGGCAATCTGGAAGGCGTGCGCGCCGCCTCGCTGGCCTATTTCGGCAAGGAGCCGAAACGGCTCACCGTTTCCGAATCCGCCCTGCTCGTCGCCCTGCCGCAGCTGCCGGAAAAGCGGCGGCCCGACCGCAATTTGAAGATCGCCCACGCCGCCCGCGACCGGGTGCTGACCCGAATGGTCTCCTCCCGCCTGCTCGGCGAGCGCCGGCAGCGTGCGGCGCAGGTCCGAGACATCGTCGAGGGCGGCCCGTGCGGCCTCGCGCTCGCCGCGCA
>NZ_RZQE01000895.1:0-1173 GCF_004022955.1 Mesorhizobium sp. M7A.F.Ca.US.002.01.1.1
GATCATGGTCACCGGCTGCGCCGCCAGGAAGCCGACCGCCTCGGCTTCGCCGATGACCGAGAAGCCGCGCGGTTTACGGAAGTCCGACGCTATCTTGGCGAGGAACTTGCAGTAGGACAGGCCGGCCGAAACGGTGATGCCGATCTCCTTCTCGACCGCCAGCGCAAAGCGCGCCAGCACCACAGCGGGTGGCAGGCCGTGCAGCCGTTCGGTGCCGGCGAGGTCGAGAAACGCCTCGTCGATCGACAGCGGCTCGACCAGCGGCGTCAGCGCCTGCATCATGGCGCGCACCTCGCGGCCGACGCGGACGTATTTTTCCATGTTGGGGCTGATGACCACCGCCTCCGGGCAGGCTTCGAGCGCCTTGAACATCGGCATGGCCGAGCGCACGCCCTGGATGCGGGCGATGTAGCATGCGGTGGAGACGACGCCGCGCTTGCCGCCGCCGATGATCAGCGGCTTGTCCTTGAGCGCCGGATTGTCGCGCTTTTCGATTGCCGCATAGAAGGCGTCGCAATCGATATGGGCCAGATGCAGCCGGTAAAGCTCGGGATGACGCGCAAGCCGGGGGCTGCCGCAGCGCTCGCAGCGGCGCGTCTGGCTGCGCTGAAGCATCAGGCAGTCGCGGCAAAAACCGTGATCGGGATTGTTGACAGGGGCCGCCCTCGCTGCGAACATAAAGAGAACAGAGGCAATGGTACGACAGTGCAAGGCCAGCGACAAGGCTGGCCTGGGGAGAACGCATGAGCACGACCATAGCGCCGCTTGCGCCCGAGCTTTGGGCTGAATTCGAGGACCTCTTCGGCAAGCAAGGTGCCTGCTACGGCTGCTGGTGCACGCATTTCCGGCTGGCGCCGGCGATGCGCCGCGAGAGCAGCCGGGAACGCAACAAGGACCACATCAAGGCGCGCATCGAGGCCGGCCCGCCGCCGGGCCTGCTGGCATTCGAGGACGGTCAGGCGGTTGGCTGGATGCAGATCGGACCGCGCGCCGACGTGCCCGAATGGAACAACCAGGGCAGGGGGTCGGCACCGGTCGATCCTGCCGACGCCACGGATCCGGCCGTCTGGGCGATCTCCTGCTTTTTCATCCGCGGCAAGGCGCGCGGCAGGGGCATCACGCATCGCCTCGTCGAAGGCGGCATCGATTTTGCCCGCCAGAACGGTGCACGGC
>NZ_RZQE01000896.1:0-1172 GCF_004022955.1 Mesorhizobium sp. M7A.F.Ca.US.002.01.1.1
GTTCGCATCGGCTCCGATTCTCCGCAAGTCCCTCCGGGTCGGGTGGGGCGCCGGACCGGGAGGGCACCGTCTGCAGGCCGGGGCAGGCCGGACGGGATTCTTGGTGCGCGACGGATCAAACCATCGCGACGAATTGTCTCTTCAAAGCAGCGTCAGTTGCACCTGGTCTTTCCCGGCGGCAACGAACTGATCGGTCCGCAGCGTGCGCCGTTCGGCATTGAGACCAAGCCGCTTGGCTGTGATCTCGAAGCGCCGGCCGATCTGCCAGGCATAGGGACCGGCGCCCTTCATGCGCTTGCCCCATTCCGAATCGTAGTCCTTGCCGTCACGCATGGAGCGGACCAGCGACATCACATGGCGGTAACGGTCGGGATAATGGCGCAGCAGCCAGTCCTTGAAGATCGGGCTGACCTCCAGCGGCAGCCGCAGGATCACATAACCCGCCTCGCGCGCGCCGGCCGCACGTGCCGAATCGAGGATGCGTTCCATCTCCGGATCGGTCAGGCCCGGAATGATCGGCGCCACCATGACCGACGCCGGAATGCCGGCATCCGAAAGCTGCCGGATCGCTTCCAGCCGCTTGGTCGGTGTCGACGCGCGCGGCTCCATGGTGCGCGCCAGCATGCGGTCGAGCGTCGTCACCGACAGCGCCACCTTGGCTAGCCCGCGTTCGGCCATGCGCGACAGGATATCGATATCGCGCGTCACCAGGGCGGACTTTGTCACGATGCCGACCGGATGGCCGCGCGCTTCCAGCACTTCGAGGATTTCGCGCATGATCCGGTATTGCTTCTCGATCGGCTGGTAGGGGTCGGTGTTGGTGCCGATGGCGATGGTGCGCGGCTGATAGCTGTCCTTCGAAAGCTCCTTGTCGAGCAAGCGCGCCGCATCAGGTTTGGCGAACAGCTTCGATTCGAAATCCAGACCCGGCGACAGGCCCATGAACGCGTGCGTCGGGCGGGCAAAGCAATAGACGCAGCCATGCTCGCAGCCGCGATAAGGGTTGATGGAACGGTCGAAGGAAATGTCGGGCGATTCGTTGCGGGTGATGATGGTGCGCGGCTTCTCGACCTGCACTTCGGTCTTGAAGGGGGGCAGTTCTTCCAGCGAATTCCAGCCATCGTCGAACACGTGCCGGCTGACTGGCTCGAATCGGCCGGACGGGTTGATGC
>NZ_RZQE01000897.1:0-1171 GCF_004022955.1 Mesorhizobium sp. M7A.F.Ca.US.002.01.1.1
GCGTGCCTTCCAGCCCATAACCGACCTCGATGCGCATCTTGCGGTCGTTCGGGGCAACCAGCAGCAGCACGCCATTGTTCTCGCCCGCCTGGCCAAGTTTCCAGAAGCGGAACAGCCGATTGGCGTAGGGCTCGATCTCCTCGCCATCGAGGCTGGGAATCGTCGCGACGACGATCTGGTCGGAACCTTTCGTCTCGAAGTCGGCGAGCTTCCGCGTCAGCGCCGTCTTGGTCGCGGCGTCGATGATGCCGGCATTGTCGATGACACGGCCGGTCAGCGCCGGCAAGTCGGTCGCGTAGGCCATGACGCAGGAGAACAGCACGACCGCAGCAATCAGGACGGCCGAGGCGAGGCGGTCGCGTTTCGACAGGCTGATGCTGGATACCATCATGCCATCACCAGCTTCCCGACGAGCCGCCGCCGCCGGACGAACCGCCGCCGCCGGAAAAACCTCCACCGCCGCTTGACCCCGAAGACCAGCCGCCGCCGGAACTCCCCGACGACCAGCCGCCACTGGAGGATCGCCGGCTTGGCTCGAAGGTCATGCCAAGCCAGCGGTAGCGGCCGGGGCCAAGCTTCTGGCCGAAGATCGGCGGCAGCACGGAAGCCGCAATGCTGCCGAAGAAGATGATCGCCCAGATGCTGATGAAGACGGCGAAGAACAGGTCGTCGGAATCGAAAGGCGCTTGCTGGTTGCGCTCGCCGCGCGCCTCCAGCTCCTCCGGATTGCCTTCCAGCACCATGACCATGTCGTCGACGGCCTTGCTGATACCGCCCGAGAAGTCCCCGGCGCGGAAGGCCGGCACCATGTCATTTTCGATGATCAGCTTGGTGTGCAGGTCGGTCAGCGTGCCTTCCAGCCCATAGCCGACCTCGATGCGCATCTTGCGGTCGTTCGGGGCCACCAGCAGCAGCACGCCATTGTTTTCCTTCGCCTGGCCGAGCTTCCAGAAGCGGAACAGCCGGTTGGCGTAAGGCTCGATCTCCTCGCCATCGAGGCTGGGAATCGTCGCGACGACGATCTGGTCGGAGCCTTTTGTCTCGAAATCGGCGAGTTTTTGGGTCAGCGCCGCCCTGGTCGCGGCGTCGATGATGCCGGCATTGTCGACGACACGGCCGGTCAGCGCCGGGAGATCGGCCGCGAGGGCGGTGAAGGGGAGGAAGAGGAGGC
>NZ_RZQE01000898.1:0-1169 GCF_004022955.1 Mesorhizobium sp. M7A.F.Ca.US.002.01.1.1
GACCGGGACGGTGCTGTTTTCCAAGGAGGCCGACAAGCCGATACCGCCGGCCTCGATGGCCAAGCTGATGACCATGGAAGTGGTTTTCAACGCCATCAAATCCGGCCGCCTGAAGCTCGACGATACGTTCGTGGTCAGCGAGAACGCCTGGCGCAAGGGTGGCGCGCCTTCGGGAACATCGACGATGTTCGCCAAGCTCAAGTCGTCGATCCGGCTCGAAGACCTGATTCAGGGCGTGACCGTGCAGGCGGCCAATGACGGCTGCATCGTCATCGCCGAAGGCATGTCGGGATCCGAAGACAATTTTGCCGCGCAGATGACCGAACGCGCCCGCCAGATCGGCCTCAAGACGTCGACTTTCGTCAATTCGACCGGCCTGCCGGCAGATGGCCAGCAGACGACCGTGCGCGAGCTGGCGCAGCTCGCCCTGCACCTGTGGCGCGATTATCCGGATTTCTATCGCTATTATGCCCAAAAGGATTTCACCTGGAACAAGATCTCACAGAGGAACCGCAATCCGCTGCTGGCGATGGACATCGGCGCCGACGGCCTGGCGGTCGGGGCGAGCGAGGCAGCCGGCTTCGGCATCGTCGGTTCGCTCAGCCACAATGGTACCCGCGTGATCGCGGCGATGAGCGGGCTGGCCTCGGACAAGGAGCGCGCCGAGGAAGCGCGAAAGCTGCTCGACTGGGGTGTCCGCTCTTTCGAGAAGACTGAAATTTTCGCCAGGGACGAGGTGGTTGGAGAAGCCCAGGTTTTCGGCGGCGCCAAATCCGGGGTGACGCTGAAGGCAAAGGGACCGATCGACATCTTCCTGCCGATCACCAACCGCGACAAGCTGACGGCCAGGATCGTCTATGACGGCCCGGTTGCAGCACCGGTGGAGGAGGGGCAGCCGGTGGGTGCGCTGCGCGTCTGGATCGGCGATACGCTGAGCCAGGAGACGCCGCTTTTCGCAGCCGAATCGATCGGCGTCGGCACGCTGCCGCAGCGCGCGCTCGATGCCGTCAAGGAACTGGCGGTCGGCTGGCGGCGCTAACGCATGTCGCTCAAAACCAGCCATGATTTTGGGGAACGGCATGCATAAGGGCAAAAAATCGACGGCATGGACGTTTGGCCCAACGCGGACTATCTAGAGCGCTACAATCCCATTCAGCCATGGACAAGAA
>NZ_RZQE01000899.1:0-1163 GCF_004022955.1 Mesorhizobium sp. M7A.F.Ca.US.002.01.1.1
CATAAGAAGACCGAGGACTATGTCGTCAGGCGCACCGCGCTTGCCGAACAGAAGATCGGTCAGGCCGAGCGTGATGCCATCAGCGAAGTGCGCGCCAGCGCCGTCGACATCGCCGTCGAGGCAGCACGCGCGCTGCTTGCCGGCAAGATCGACGCCAAGGCCGGTGCAGATCTGTTCAAGGCTTCGCTCGCGGACGTGAAGTCGAAGCTGAATTAGGCGGTTCGTCTAGCCAGTCATCGAAAGCCGCCCGGGCAACCCGGCGGCTTTTTTGTTGCGGCGCTGAAGCTGCCAATCTCCCCCCTCGTGGGGGAGATGCCCGGCAGGGCAGAGGGGGGGCGTGAAGGAACGCTAACCTTTGTTGTCCTAAGGTCTATCGGGACAAGCCTGAGGGCATAACTGCAATCGATTGAGAGGCCGGCGGGACAGCGCCCCCCTCTCTCCTACCGGACATCTCCCCCACAAGGGGGAGATTGGCTTGTCGTCGTCGTCGCTCAATCCAGCCCGGCGAAGCTCTCTTCTTCCACCACGTCCACCTCGGCCCCACCCAGCCGGAATGGCGCAAACGACACGCGGTGCAGCCGCGCCACCGGGCCATGCGCTTCGATCGCGGTGCGATGGCGAACCGTGGCGTAGCCCATATGGACTTCGAACCCGTAGCGGTCGTGATGGTTGCCGCAGCCGCACATCATGCGGTCGCGCATCACCTTGGCGACGATCGAGGCGGCGGCGATCGACTGCGAACGCTGGTCGCCCTTGATCAGCGCGCGCCCTTCACAAGGCAGTCCCGGCGGCACGTCGCGTCCATCGGCAAGCGCAAGCTTCGGCCGGACCGACAGCCCTACCAGCGCGCGCCGCATGGCTTCCAGGCTTGCCTTGAGGATGTTGCTGCCGTCGATGCCCTCGGCGCTGATGGAGGCCATCGAGACCGCCTGTGCGGAGCCGAGAATGCGCAGGAACAGGGCCTCACGCTGCAAATGGCTGAGGCGTTTGGAATCGTCGAGGCCGTCGGGAATGTTGGCGGGATCGAGCACCACCGCTGCGGCGACCACCGGCCCGGCCAGGGGGCCGCGGCCTGCCTCGTCCATCCCGGCGACCGGCCACAGGCCCTCCGCCATCGCCTTCGTCTCGAAGGAGAAGTCGGGCTTCTCGATGATCTCAAAGAG
>NZ_RZQE01000089.1:0-16722 GCF_004022955.1 Mesorhizobium sp. M7A.F.Ca.US.002.01.1.1
TATGTCATGCACGTCTCCTTTTTGTTTTCCGGTCGGGCTTGTGCCGCCGGTCACTTGTTGCGACTGCTGCGGGGTAAGGTGATCTCGCGGTTGCCCATGAGTCCGGATGGGCGAAGCGCGAGGATCACGATCATGATGACGCCGAGGGCTATTTCCTGAACCCCTTTCGGGAGGGCGAAAGTGGACTCGCCGAGCGATACGCCTGCCTCCAGCCAGCGCAGCGCCTGGATGAGGGCGGACAGCAGGACGACACCCACCACACCCCCCGACAGGCTGCCCATGCCGCCGACAACGAGCATGGAAAGGGTGATGAAGGTGAGACCGAGATAGAATGTGTCGGGTGTGACCACGCCGATGGAATGAGCCATGAGCGCACCGCCCAGCCCCATCACCGCGCCTGATATGACGAATGCCACCAATCTTTCCCTGGGAATGTCGATACCGGAAGCCGCGGCGGCGGTGGGCTCGTCGCGGGCAGCACGAAGGGCCAGGCCGGACCGGGAGATCGCGTGCGCCCAGGCGATGAAGATCGCGACCACGGCGCCGATGAGATACGGCCAGATCACGCGTACGATCGGAATGCCGACGACCGATGAGGTCGCTCCGGTCACGCTCTCCCAGTTGGAATAAATTGTGTTGATCATGGCGAGCATCGCGAAGGTCGCGATCGAAGCCGCGATGCCCGATAATCGCATCAGCACCCGCCCGAAGATGAGAGCGGCGAGGGCGGCGAACAATGCTGCCAGCGTAGCCGATTGCCAGTACGGCAATCGGGTCGCCAGCAGCCATTCGGGCAGTCCCGGCAGCGAACCGCGTTTCATCATCGGATTGATGGTGAGCCACGCGGCCGCGTAGGCGCCAAGGCAGGTGAAGCCGATATGCCCGAAGCTGAGAACGCCCGAATTCCCGATAAAGATGTATAGGCCCACGACGAGGATGACACGGACGAACACGTCGATCACCGTCTGGTTGAAGGGCCGCGATCCGGTCATCACCGTGATCAGCGCGATGGCCAGCAGCAGCAGAGAAAGCAGGACCGGTGTCAGGATTGTGCGGCGGGCAAGCGCGAAGCGGGCGGGCTTTCGCTCGGCAGCCGGGGCACCGGCAGCGGTAGAGTTGGTGAGGGAGGCGGCGACACCCATGAAATCAGATCCTTTCCTTGGTGCCGCGCGCGGCAATAAGACCCTGTGGGCGGAAGAGGAGGACGAGGATGACCGCTCCATAGACAAAGGCATCGCGGAATGGCCGGGCGTCGATGGGCAGCATGACTTGCATGATCACCGAGGCGGCACCCAGCAGGAAGCCGGCGAGCACGGCTCCCCCGAGGCTGCCGAGGCCGCCAATGACGGTGGCGATGAAGGCCATCAACATGATCGAGGCGCCCATCTGGATGTCCAGCGTGCCTGTCTGGGCGCCAAAGATCAGTGCAATGGCGGCGGCCAACGCGCCGGAGAGGGCGAACGCGCCCATGATAACCCGGTTCGCACGCACACCCAGCATTCGGGCCATCGAGAAGTTCTCGGCCGCCGCCCGCATCTCCAGGCCGAAGCGGGTTTGACGCAGGAACAGTGTCAGGCCGATCAGGATGACCATCGTGGCCACGATCGTTATGAGCTGGAGGAGGGGAAGCCTGGCACCAAGGATCTCCACCGGCTGGGACAGTTCGGGCAGCAGCGAGATCGATTTCGGCCGACTGGAGAAAAGCATGAGCAGGAAGTAGCGAATGACGAAACCGAGCGCGAAGGAGGCGATCATCATGGTTGCCGGATTTGCCTGACGGAACCGCCTGAAGACGACGATTTCGCACAGCACCGACAGCCCGGCCCCGCAGAGGAGCACGAATGGCAACAGCAGGTACCACGGCAATTGGCCGGCGAAGACGATGGCCATTGCGTCCGTAGACGGCCATAACAGGGCGAAGACGCAGAAGGCGATGACGTCGCCATGCGCGAAGTTCACGAGCCGCATGACGCCGAAGATGAGGGCAATGCCGAGCGCCCCGAGCGCATAGAGCGAACCAAGCGAGAGTGCGTCGAACAGGATCTGAAGCATCTCAATTGTCCTCGTAGCCGAAATAGGCAGCCTGGATCGCCTCGCCATTGCCGAGCGTCCGCGCGTCGCCATCGAGCACGATCTGTCCGCCACGCATCAGGATCATCCGCCCGCCCACCATCATCGCCCGGGCCGAGCTCTGCTCAACGATCAGGAGCGTGAGCTGGCGCTGCGCACGCAGCGCGATCAGCCGCTCGTAGACCTGGTCGTTGATGTTGGGGGCGAGGCCCAGTGAAGGCTCGTCGATGGCTACAAGCCGCGGATTGGTCATCAGCGCGCGGCCGATGACCAGCATTTGCTGCTGCCCGCCGGACAGCAATCCCGCCTGCCCGTGCCGCCTCTCTTTCAGCATCGGGAAGGTTGCGTAGACGGCTTCGAGTTCGTCGGCCGCTCGGCTGCGCCAGCCGCGTTCGCGGGCATGCATGCCGGTTCCGACCAGAAGGTTCTCTTCGGTCGTCAGCGAGCCGAAGACATCGCGCCCCTCCGGCACCATGGAGAATCCGAGCCGGGCGATGTTCTCCGGCGCCTGGCCGGTGATCTCATGACCAGCAAGGTCGATCCGGCCGCCCGCCACCGGCGTAACACCGGCAATCGCGCGCAGCAGCGAAGACTTCCCGGCTCCGTTCGGGCCGGTGATGAACAGGATTTCTCCCTCGTCCATGGAGAAGGAGACATTGCGGACCGCCGTGAGACGGCTGTAGCGGATGGTGATATCGGAAAGGGCGAGCAGGCTCATTCCATCGCCTCCAGCACAGGCAGGTCGGTGTTCGCGGCCGTGCCCATATAGGCGTGGCGCACCTTCTCGCTGTCGCGGATCGCGGCAGGCGGTCCTTCCTCGATGATCGCTCCGGAATCGAGCACGACGATATGCTGGCAAAGGCCGAGCACCAGCCCGACATTGTGCTCGATGAGCAGGACACCACAGCCGAGATCGCTGGCGATGTGTCTTATCAGGGCGGAAAGCTCCCGCGCCTCCAGTGCGCTCATGCCAGCCGCGGGCTCGTCGAGCAGGATGTATGCGGGCCGTCCCATCAAGGCGCGGCCAATGGCGACGCGGCGCTCGTCCGTGTATGGCAACGTTCCGGCGATGCGGGTACCCAGCGCACCGATGCCTATCCAGTCGAGCATCGCTTCCGCTTCGGCGATGGCAGCGCGCCGGCTCATTCCCAGGCCAACGCCCGTTACCTCCAAATTGTCCAGCACAGGCAGGTCGCGGAAGAGCCGCCCACCCTGAAAGGTGCGGGCAATGCCGCGCCGCCGGACCTGATGCGGCTTGAGACCCGTGAGTGCTTCCCCGTCGAGCTTGATGGTGCCTTCCGTCGGTGCCTGGAAGCCGGTCAGCACGTTGACGAGCGTGGTCTTGCCAGCGCCATTCGGGCCGATGAGGCCACTGATGCGGCCGGGCGTAATTTGGAGGTCTACCGATGACAGGGCCTTCAGCCCCGCAAACGATACCGAGACGTTCTCCGCGCTCAGATGACTCATGACCCTTTCCTTCTTTCTACCGACGGAAAGGCGCGAAGCATCCGGCCTTGCGGCCAGCCACGTTGCAAATGTCTTCCCCTGTCGGTTCCGGCGGTCTCTAGCGGACTGCTCGGGTGCCAAATTCACGCCGTTGCCCGGCGTCGTCTTGTCGTTTCGCGCACCGGATTTTGTCTTCCGCCACGCGCGGTCGGTTTTGGCCGGCCGATCTCCTCGCCTCCGGCTCCTCCGCCGGCATTCCCGGCTGACGTCAGCCGGCCAGATGCCCTTCAGCGCGCGCCAGCGCGGCGCGCTGTTCGGTTCGCGCGGCAAGCGCGTCTTCCAGCGTCACCGGAACGAAGCGCGCCGGGGTGTGCGGCTGGAGTTGGGCGATAAGGTCCATGTCGGCCGATATCACCACGCCCAGCATCATATACCCGCCACCCGAAACCGCGTCCCGGTGAAGAACGATCGGCTCCGTGCCACTCGGCACTTGGACAGATCCGTAGGGATAGCAGGCATCGACGATGTTCGAGGGGTCGGAGCCCGCACCGAAAGGCTGCTCGCGCTCGACGAATTCCAGCGGCGTCCCGCCGCGGAAGCGATAGCCGATACGGTCGGCTTCGGGCGCGACCTTCCAGGTTTCCTCAAAGAACCGATTGCCGGCAGCCTCAGTGATCCGATGCCAGTATATGCCGGGAAGCATTCTGAGTTCCGCCGGGCTATTGCGCGCGCGGCGCAGATTTGCAGGCAGTGAAAGACCGGCTTTGCCGGAACCTTCGCCGAGGGGAAGCTCATCGCCCGCCTTCAGCGTGCGGCCCTGATGGCCGCCGAGTGCGCCCAGAATGTAAGTCGAGCGCGAACCGAGAACCACGGGTACGTCGATGCCGCCGGAGACGGCCAGATAAGCGCGCGCGCCGCTCTTGAGGAAGCCGAAGGAAAGCCGGTCACCGGCCTTCACCGGAAAACTTTCCCACGTCGACCGTTCCTCGCCATTGAGTTTGGGTGGGAGCTCTCCACCTGTGACGGCGACGACCGCGGATTGGGTGAATTCGAGTTCGGGACCCATGAAAGTGGCTTCGAGCACCGCGGCACCCGGATCGTTGCCGACAAGCAGGTTTGCGATGCGTGTCGCAAAGCGGTCCATGCCGCCGCCTTCTGGAATGCCGACATGATAGTGGCCGGGTCGGCCAAGGTCCTGCACGGAAGTGGAGAGGCCGGGAGAGATTACCTTAACGGCCATTGATAAGCTCCATCAGCTTTGCATTGGTGCTGTAAATGTCGCTGTTGAAATCCTTCAGGCTGAAGGTGCACTCGCGAACCGTCGGCTGCCACCGATTGGCTTCGATTTCCTCAAGCGTGGCGTCGTAGTCATCGCGGCCAATGGCCTTGAACTTGACGATGTCGCCTGGCTTGAACAGGCACATGTCATCGGCGAGGTAGCGCACCTTCCTGGTCGGGTCGTAGATCGGGGCCGGGGTTATGCCATACATCTGGTAGCCGCCAGCGCCGCGTACCGAATAGATCGCTGCAAAGCAGCCGCCATGGCCAATGGTGAGCTTGGGAGTATCGGTGCGTGGACGCAAGTATTTCGGCGCCTGAATCTGTTTCTTGCGCTCAACCATCTGGTACAGGAAGGGCAGTCCGGCGACGAAGCCGACCATCGATACGAACCAGGGCTGGCCGGAATAGGCCTCGATAAACTCTTCCACCGTGGCGTAGCCGTTGATGCGTGCCGAATATTCAAGATCGGTTGAGGAGGGGTCCTGGTGGCGCTCGCGGAAGCGCAAGCAGGTTTCACGCGTCCATGGATCCTGGAAATAAACCGGCAGTTCGATGATCCGGGTCTTCAGCACCGGGTCCGACTTCGAGGCCGCCTCTTCCATCGACTTCAGTTCGCTGAGCAAATCCTGCGGCTTGACGATGTCGGGGTTGAAGCGAATCTGGAAGCTGGCGTTGGCTGGGCAGATCTCGGTGACGCCTCGGATGCCTGCCGTACGCACCGCATTGGTCATCGAAAGGCCGGTAAAGAAGGAGGTGAGCGACATTTCTTCGGACACCTCGCCGAAGATATGTTCGTCACCGCCGAAGTTGAATCGTATCGACATCGGTCCTCCTTAACCCGCCAATGCTGCGGCGTTTTCGATGAGCCAGCCTTCCAGCCAGCGGGTATGCACGTCTCCCGCCCGCATCGCCGGATCGGCGGCCAGCGCAAGAAACAGCGGCTTGGTGGTCTTGAGCCCGCCGATCTTCAACTCGTTGAGCGCGCGGATCAGGCGCACTATCGCCGCCTCGCGCGTCTCTGCATGCACGATCAGCTTGGCAAGCAGCGAGTCATAAAAGGGCGGCACCTGATAGCCTTGATAGAGCATCGAATCGAAGCGTACGCCCGGACCGCCGGGAATGCGAAGCTCGGCCACCTGCCCGGGGAATGGAGCGAACTCCTTCGCCGGGTCTTCGGCATTGAGCCGGACTTCGATCGCATGCCCTTTGACGGAGACATCGCTTTGCCGGATCCGCAGCTTCTCGCCGCCGGCGATGCGAAGCATCTCCGCAACGAGGTCGATGCCGGTGATCGCTTCGGTGACCGGGTGCTCGACCTGGATACGGGTGTTCATCTCGATGAAGTAAAAGCGGTCTGCTTCATCGTCGTAAAGATACTCTACCGTGCCGGCACCAGAGTATTTGACCGCCTTGGCCAAGGCGACCGCTGAAGCGCAGAGCTCTTCGCGCAGCCTGTCTGAAAGTGCGCGCGACGGCGCCTCCTCCCAAACCTTCTGGCGTCGCCGCTGCAGCGAGCACTCCCGCTCGTAGCAGTGGATGGCATCGCTTCCGTCTGCCAGCACCTGCACCTCGATATGGCGGGCCTTGCCGATCACCTTTTCCATGTAGAGACCACCATCGCCAAAGGCGGCGAGGGCTTCTGCTTCGGCCTGAGGAAAGGCTTGTTCGAACTCGGCAAGCGAGTTCGCGATGCGGATGCCCCGCCCGCCGCCGCCTGCCGCCGCCTTGATCATCACCGGAAAACCGGTTGCGGTCAGCACCTCGTGGCCAGCCTCGAGGCCCTCGACCCGGCCAGCCGAGCCTGGCACGACGGGGACACCTGCAGCGGCAGCGGCCGATCGCGCCGAGACCTTGTCTCCCATCATCCGGATCGCATCTCCCGACGGGCCGACGAAGACCAATGCAGCGCCTGTGACCGCGTCGGAAAACGCGGCATTCTCGGCAAGGAACCCATAGCCTGGATGAACACTGTCGCAACCGGTGTCGCGGGCAGCCTTCAGAATTGCTTCGACATTGAGATAGGACTTCTTTGCAGCTGGTGGGCCGATGTTGACCGCTTCATCCGCAAGCTGGACGTGGAGCGACTCGGCGTCTGCGGCCGAATACACCGCCACGGTGGCGATCCCCAGATCTTGCGCGGCCCGGATGATCCTGACCGCTATCTCGCCCCGGTTGGCAACCAGAAGCTTTTTCAGCATCAGTCGAGATCCGCAATAGGTGCGCCGGCCATGATGGGGTCCTCATTGTCGGCAATGAAGCGGATGTTCGTACCGGCCGTCTCGGCCCTCACTTCGTGGAACGACTTCATCACTTCGATGAGACCGATTACGTCTCCGGCGGACACCGCGTCGCCATCCGCCTTGTATGGCGGCTGGTCTGGCGAAGCGCTGCGATAAAAAGTGCCGGGAAGAGGTGAAAGAATCTGGGCCATAAAAAGCTCCGGAAAACTGCGGACAGACTAATCTGGAACCGCCCGCGCGGGCGGGTTCGGTCGAGTTCAGTGCCAGGGGGCGATTGCGGTGCGCACGGCCCGGGCTATTTCGATGGCGTTCGGCGTATCGGAATGCACGCAGATGGTTTCGCAGCGTACAGGGAAGAAACTGCCGTCCTCTGCCGTGCCCTCGCCCTCCCTGATGGCGCGTACGCACCGCTCGGCCATCTCTGCGGGGTCCTTGGCGTCATGAACGCGTGTCAAGATCAGCTTGCCGGAGGCATCGTAGTCGAGATCGGCATAGAACTCAGCGACAAATGGGATACCGCGCTCTTGATAGATCTTCTCATGCAGGGTGCCCGTCATGCCGAAGAGGGGTACGCCGAAAATCTCTGCCGCGTCGCACACGCCATGGGCTATTGCCTCCTGCTGCATGGCCATGAAGTAGAGGCTGCCATGCGGCTTGATGTGGTGGAGTTCCACACCCTCGGCCTTGAGGAAGCCGGCAAGCGCTCCCACCTGGTAAATGATGGTGTTCCTGACTTCTTCGCGGGTCATCCGCATCTCGCGCCGGCCGAAACCCTGAATGTCGGGCAAGCCTGGATGGGCGCCGATCTTTACGCCACTCGCCTTGGCGCTGCGGACGGCGGCGTGCATGTGATCCGGATCGGAAGCGTGAAAACCACAGGCGACATTGGCAACGTCGATGATGGGCATCATGCCCATATCATCGCCAACCTTGTAGAGGCCAAAGCTTTCGCCCATGTCGCAGTTTAGCGTCACCGCCATCGCATTGTTACCCCTCGAAGCTGCCGTCTTTGCGGCGTTGCAGCATTTTTTGCGCATGCGAGGGCATTTGTGAAATAGTAGTTTATTGATTGTCATATCAAAAAAACAGATAATGGTTCTGGGCCAGGGCGCACCATGACCATCACCTTGAAACAGCTGGATTATTTTATCGCGACCGCCGAGAGCGGACAGGTCAGTCATGCCGCGGTGGAACTCAACATCTCGCAATCGGCGGTCACTGCGGCGATAAAGACGCTCGAGGCTGACCTGGGCGTACGGCTTTTGGAGCGTAACCACGCTGGCGTAAGACTGACGATGGAGGGCGCGCGGTTTCTTGAACATGCGCGTGTTATCACCGGGGCCGTCGCTGCCGCCGTCCGAAGCCCGTTGCGCGATAGGAAAGGCCTGGCGGGCAAGCTGCGGCTGGGCATGACCTACACGGTCGTCGGCTACTACATGTCGCGCCACTACGCGCGCTTTCGAAAGACCTATCCCGAGATCGAGGTCGAGGTGCTGGAATTGCCCCGAGACGCTCTCGAAAGCGGCTTGATGTGCGGGGACATCGACATGGCCGTGATGCTGGTGTCCAACCTGGAGCACACCAAGGAGTTGGCGCAGGAGGTCTTGATGCGGTCGAACCGCCGGCTCTGGCTTTCGGCTGATCATCATCTGCTCGCGCGGCAGGAGATCAGCCTCGCCGATGTGGCGGCGGAAGATTATGTCATGCTGACGGTTGACGAGGCACGCACGACGGCCGCCCGTTACTGGGATGCCGCGGGCCTTTCGCTCCGCGCCGTCCTTACCACCAGTTCGGTCGAGGCCGTGCGGTCGCTCGTGGCTGCCGGCATGGGGGTCACTGTCCTGTCCGACATGGTTTACCGCCCCTGGTCCTTGGAGGGGCAGCGCATCGAAGTGCGCGGGCTTGTCGAGCCCATCCCCACTATGGACGTTGGCCTTGCCTGGTCGCGTGACAGATCAATCGAACCGGCGGCTGCGGCCTTCCGGGCCTTTATGTCCGTAACCATGGGCGGCGGCGGCTAATCTCCTGCCGCCAGTCAGGCGCTATGGCTCAGGCTCGCTGGTTGAGCAGCGGAGCATGCCGCGCTCAGGAGCTGATGCCTCGCATCCTCAAGGGGGATTTCACCTTTGTCGCAAATTACCTCGTCATCGTCGTCCCTCAGGTTGCTCCCGACAAACAGAAGGAATTCTTGGACAGTCTTATTGGTCACCTCGGACCGGAACCGGAGAAGTTTCTCATCGGCGGGCGGTGACTTCACGGTTGCGGGCTACGATCTGCTCGTGGCGGAGGGGAGGCGTCGCCTCCATGAAGCCCTTGATCAGCGCGTCGCGAATTCCGGGTGCGCGCGCCTTTTCCGCCGTGGACAGCGCATCCTGAAGATCAGGCAACGTCAGTTCCGTGCAGTAGGCGGGCGTGCCCGGTTGCTGGCGCCAGGAATTCGCGAGATCGCCGGCATCAAGTGCGTCGAAACCGGTCTCGTTCACCAGTTCGCTTGCGATCGCTTTGGCATGCACATCATCGCCTGCGACGGGGATCGCGATGCGTCCGGTCATTCCGGCCGCTGCGCCACTTTCTGCGAGCGTTTGGGCGAGGACTGCATTGAATGCCTTGACCACTGGCCGGCCGAGTTGTTCGCTGGACCACACGCTTTCCGGCTTCCCATCGTCAACCTCCGCGATATTCCCGTCGCGCATGGGATAATAATTGGAGGTGTCGATCACGACCACGTTGGCTGGTACATCGGCAAAGAGGCCGGCGACATCGGGGATCTTCGCAAATGGGATCGATAGAACGATCGCCTCGACATCCCTGGCTGCTTCGTGCGCGGCAACCGGGAGCGCACCAACCTCCGTCGCTTTCTCGCCGATGTCCTCAGGCCCCTTCGAGCCCGCCAGCTTCACCGCGTGTCCGGCGGCTGACAGCTTTCGTGCAAGGGTGGTGCCGATATTTCCCGCGCCGATAATGCCGATCTTCATGCCGATTTCCTTCCAGATAATTGTGATTATGAGCTCAGCGCATGGTGCGCTGATCTATTCCGTATTGAGCGGACATCCAGAGGGTCGCGCAGGGCGGTGCTGCCGACGGAGCAGCCCGCCTCGAAACTCGTATAGCTCGCGGCATCTACTGACGGTGCGCGCCAGGCGCCAGGCAGGTTGCGGTGCTCGTTGCCCGGATGCATGCCGGTATCATCTGCCTGATCATCGTGTCCTCGTTTCGCTCGCTGATGCCGACCTGTTAGAATAGTCGACCGGGGGCTATATGGAGACTCTCTCCGATTCGGCTTTTAGATACGGAGAGTATCTCCGGTCTTCAAGGGTTCAAGGTCAGTAATGTCGCAATTTTCGGTCGCGTCAGCCCTGCGCAGGGACGCGCAGCATAATCGGGCGCACATTCTCGAGGTGGCGCGACAAGCGTTCGGCAACGATAGTGTTGACGTTTCGATGGATTCTATTGCGAAGCTGGCGGGCGTGGGAGCAGGGACGCTCTACCGCCATTTTCCAAACAAAGACGCCCTGCTGGCTGCGCTGTTAGTTCTTCATTATGAAGGCCTCGACCATCGTCGCGTTGAAATCGAAGCCGGGGAGAGCGATGCAGGCCGCGCACTCGAACTCTGGGTTGAAGCTCTCGGCGACTGGATGCTGGCTTATGAGGGCTTGCCTGAACCGTTACGGGCGGCTTGCCGAGTAGAATCCCCGCTGACGCCGACCTGCCATGCTGTCATCGCGACGACGGAGCGAATCCTGATGGCTGCACAGGACGAAGGGCTTGCACGACGGACGATGACCGGGCGCGACATCTTTTTCGGGGCACTGGCGATCGCTTGGGCGAGCGGCGCAACGGCAGCGGGCGAAGACATCCGCAACGTGCTTCGCGACATTCTGAAGAACGGGTGGATGGAACCGAAAACAGCACCGGGCGGCCGACCTTAGTCTGCCTATCCGACTGCGCAGCCTCTCGAATTTAATCACGACCGCCGCTAGCGGGTGTGCATCAAACAAGTGCTCTCTGACAGGCGGCCGCTGGGCTTGGGAAGGAGCGGCGTGTGAGGGCGGCAATTGGTCGGCCGCCCGCAGCCGCTTGCACAACCGCGATAGCAAAACCTTGGCATGATGAGGAAGAATATTGGACGAGCGGGGGTTTTCTGTACCTCTTGACCAAGCGTGAGCACTCGTCTTGGCGCTATGCTATCATTTCTGATCCCGCTTCCTGAAAACGGGGGATCCCGCAGAGCCTGAGGCAAGTCACCACTTCGTCCAGGATGATATCCAGTGCCTTGGCCACGCCGGGCTCGCCAGCCACGGCGCCGAACAGGGCGGCCCGGCCGATCGCCGCGACGGTGGCGCCGCGTGCCTTGGCCTTGACGATGTCCGTGCCCGTGCGGATACCGGAATCGATGAGGATCGGGATTTGGGCGCCAAGTGCCTGACGGATAGCGGGCAGGGCATCGATGCTCGATACAGCACCGTCGAGCTGGCGGCCTCCATGGTTGGACACCCAGATGCCATCGGCACCAGCCGCCACCAGTCGCGACGCATCGCCCGGGTGCAGGACGCCCTTGACCAGCAGCCGGCCTTTCCACCAGTCGCGGATCTGGCGGAAATCGTCCCAGTCGAAACCTGCATGGAGGCTGCCGCCAACACGCGCGGCGATCGTCAGGCCGGCGCTGTTGTCACCGAGATAGCCGCGGACGTTCTCGAACTGGGGCAGACCGCCGCGCAGCAGGCGCAGCGACCAGCCAGGATGAAGCATGCCTTCCCAGAGATGCCGGGCCGAAGGCCGCAGTGGGATAGATATGCCGTTCCTAAGATCCTTTTCGCGCTTGCCACCGGCTTGCAGATCAACGGTCACCACCAGCGTCGAATAGCCAAATTCTTCCGCTCGCCTCACCAACTGGCGATTGAAGTCGAAATCCTTGAGCACATAAAGCTGGAACCACAGCGGCCCCTGTACGGCTCGCGCCATGCCTTCGATGCTGGCCGTGGCCATGGTGGAGAGCGTGTAGGGGATGCTGCGAGCGGTTGCCGCCCTCGCGATGGCAATGTCGGCTCCGGGCCTGACCAGCGCGCAGGAGCCCATCGGGCTGATCACCAGCGGTGTTGGCAAGGTCTCGGACCAGAGCGTCGTGGAAACGTTCGGATGCGAAACATCGGTAAGCACGCGCGGCAAAATTCTGATCTTTTCGAAATCGCTTCGATTGGCTTTGAGGGTGAGTTCTTGCCCCGCCCCGCCATCGATGAATTCGAAGACGGATTTCGGCAGACGACGACGGGCAAGCGTGCGAAAGTCCTCGACCGAAACCTGGCGATCGAGAGCGCCCATCTCAGGTCTGGACCCTGTGCCGGCCGGCGATGAATATCCGGCGCATGAGCGTCTGGCCGACCTTGCCAGGTCCAACAAGATTTATCCTTGGCTTGGTCATATCAGTCGCGCCCGGCAGCGAGCCGGTCGCAGACCGAACGGGTTATCTCGCTGGTCGACGCCCTGCCTTTCAGATCGGCGCTCAGAAGCCCGTTGGCCAGGCAGTCCTCGGTCACGCGACGGATGCGCGCTGCGGCCTGGTTGAGTCTCTCGTCGCCATGCTTGTGGCCGAGCCAGTCGAGCATCGAGGCTGCCGACAGGATCGTCCCATACGGATTGGCGATACCCTGGCCGGCAATGTCGGGCGCCGAGCCGTGCGCGGCCTGGAAGAAGCCGTTGGCCGCGCCGATCTCGGCTGAAGGCGCCATGCCCATCCCGCCCACCGTCGCGGCGGCGAGGTCGGACAGGATGTCGCCGAACATGTTCTCGCTGACGATGACGTTGAAATGGCCCGGTTTCACCACGAGATGCATCGCCATGGCGTCGACCAGCGCGTGCTCGGTCGCGATATCGGGATAGTCCTTCGCCACTTCGTCGAAGACGGAGCGAAAGAAGGCATAGCTGCGCAGCACGTTGGCCTTGTCGCAGCAGGTCACCCGGCGCACGCCGTCACGGGGCGCGCCGCCCGACTGGCGCGCCAGTTCGAAGGCCTTGCGTGCGATACGCTCGATGCCGGAGCGGGTCTGCACCAGCGTGTCGACCGCCACTTCGCCGCGCAACAGCGCGCCCGATCCCCGCGCGGCGTAAAGCCCTTCGCTGTTCTCGCGCAAGATGATGTAGTCGATATCGCCGGCCTTCACTCCGCTCAACGGGCTCGGCACGCCCTCGAAAAGCCTGACGGGGCGGATATTGGCATAGAGATCGAGTTCGAAGCGCAGCCTCAGCGTGAAATCCAGGCCTGCTTCGGTCCCATCGGCATGGATGACGCCCGGCAAGCCGCCCGCACCATGCAGGATGGCGTCCGCCTCGCGGCAGGCCTGGAAGGTCGGCTCGGGAAAGCTCTGGCCGGTCTTCAGGAAATGCTCGGCTCCGGCCGGGTATTCGCTGAAGTGCAAGGGGCTGCCGGGACCGAGCGCTGCTTTTACCACTTGAACCGCTGCGGCGCAGACTTCCGGGCCGATGCCGTCGCCATGCACCACGGCGATTTCGTAGACAGGCTTCATCGCCAACTCCCAAATGGTCTAACGCTCAGATGCACTTGCCGCCATCGACGTTGAGGTCGACGCCGGTGATCATGCTGGCCTCGTCGGAGCACAGGAATGCCGCGGCATTGCCCATGTCCGCCGGCGTAGACAGCCTGCCGATCGGAATGGTGGCGACGACGCGGGCGCGGTTCTCCTCGCCGGAGCCGATGAAAGTGGACAGAAGTGGCGTGTCGCCGGCAACCGGGTTGATGGCGTTGACGCGGATGCCGAAGGGGGCGAGTTCCACGGCCATGGCCCGGGTGGCGGCAATCGCCCAGCCTTTGGAAGCATTGTACCACGTCAAATTCGGGCGCGGCGAGACGCCGCCGGTGGAGGCGACGTTGAGGATGGCGCCTGATTTGATGGATTTGAAATGCGCAACGACCGCACGGGCGCCATTGTAGATGGATCGCATGTTGACGTTGGCGATCCGGTCGAACATCTCTTCGTCCATTGTCTCGAGCGCCAAGGGCGGCTGGGCCACGCCGGCATTGTTGACCAGTATGTCGAGACCGCCAAAGGCCGAGCGGGCCAGGTCTGCCGCCGCTTCGAAGCTTCCGAGTGTCGAGACGTCGCCAGTGATTGGCCGCACATTTTCGCCGGCTTCGGCAGCAACGCGGGCCGCGGCGGCCTCATCACGGTCCATCAACACGACCAGCGCACCTTCGGTGACGAATTTCCTGACGATGCCTTCGCCAAATCCCGAACCGCCGCCCGTGACGATAGCGACCTTGCCAGCAAGTCTCATATCTGTTCCTCCGTTGCCGGCACCATCGGGGAAGTCGCGTGCATTGCACAGTCCGATTATCTGAACGCCCTTTTAGCTTTCCTTGTTTGAGGTCGACCGGCGTGGGAGTCATAGTCGCCACGGAATTGTGAGGAGGAAGAGATGACGCTGAATTTCGACCCGCGGGCGAAGGCCACGGCGCTCTACCATGGCGAATTCCGGCCGATGTTCGTCGGCGGCAAGTGGGTTCCGGCACAATCCGGCCAGGAGATGCAGGCGCTCAACCCGGCGACTGGCGAAGTGCTGGCCACGGTGCCGCGTGGCTCGGCGGCCGACATCGATGCGGCGGTGGCCGCTGCGCGCACGGCCTTCGAAGGGCCGTGGTCAAAATTCTCGCCCTACGAGCGGCAGTGCGTGCTTCTGCGCATCGCCGATCTCTTCGAGACCCATTGGGAAGAACTCAGCGTTTCCGACACTCTCGACATGGGACTGCCGATCACGCGCACGCTAGCCAACCGGCGGCGCGTCATCGGCATGCTGCGCTTCTATGCGGGCATGGCGACCGCGCTGCATGGCGAATCCATAGACAATTCGATCCCCGGCGAGATCGTCTCGTTCACAAGGCGCGAGCCGGTAGGCGTTGTCGGCGCGATCATCCCCTGGAACGCTCCGACTGCGGCGTCGATCTGGAAGATCGCGCCGGCGCTCGCCACCGGCTGCACCATCGTGCTGAAGCCCTCGGAGGATGCTTCGTTGACGCCGCTGCTGATCGCCAGGCTGATGCAGGAGGCCGGCGTTCCCGACGGCGTCGTCAACGTCGTCACCGGCACCGGGACAGAGGCCGGGGCGCGGCTCGCTGAACATCCCGACGTCAACAAGATCGTCTTCACCGGCTCGACGCTGACCGGCCAGGCCATCGCGCGGGCGGGCGTGACCAACCTCAAGCGCGTTTCCCTGGAGCTCGGCGGCAAATCGCCGATCATCGTCTGCCGCGATGCCGACATCGACAAGGCGGTTCCGGTCGCCGCGATGGCTGTGTTCGTGCATTCGGGCCAGATCTGCATCGCCGGTTCGCGGCTTTTCGTGGCCCGCGAAATCCATGACGAATTCGTGCGCCGGGTCGCCGAGTTTGCCGGCAGGCTTCGCATCGGCCATGGCATCGAGGCGGAAACCGAAATCGGCCCGCTCATCAATGCCAGGCAGGCCGGCAAGGTGGTGGGCTATATCAAGGCCGGCCGCGACGAAGGCGCGGAACTGATGGCGGGCGGCTCGCGACTGACCGGCGGGCCCTACGACGGCGGCAATTTCATCGCGCCGACTGTCTTCGGTGCGGTGTCGGACAAGATGACCATCGCGCGTGAAGAGATCTTTGGTCCGGTGATTTCGGCGATGCCGTTCGACACGCTCGACGAAGCCGTGGCGCGGGCCAATGCGACGCCCTATGGCCTGGCGGCCGGCATTTTCACCAGTCATCTTGGCACCGCCCACAAGCTCGCCCGCCGCATCAAGGCCGGCTCGGTATGGGTCAACATGTACCACGCCATCGACCCGGCGGTGCCGTTCGGCGGCATGAAGATGTCCGGCTACGGCCGCGAGGGAGGCATCGAACATCTGCATGAATATCTGGAGACCAAGTCGATCTGGATCCAGACCGACTGAGGGTGCGCTGATATTCAGGAGAGGCCGGGCTGCCAATGGCGGCGTTCCCAACGCACCATTCTCGGCGCTCGTGCAAGGTGCCTGTCCGAAGGCGCGACGCTCAGTTTGCCAGTTCGCGCAAATTGGTGCGGATGAGGTTCATCAGCTGTTCGGAGAAGGAGTGGTGCACATAGCCCCGCGCGGTGATGATGCCGACCGAGCGGTGGGCGTCGCGATGGTCGATCGGCACCACCCGCATACGCTCGTCATTGCGCGAAATGGCGATGCCGGGCACCACGCAGACGCCAAGTCCCGAACACACCAGCGCCACCGCCGTCTGTGCGCTTTCGACCTCGTATTGCGGCTTGAACTCGATGCCTTCCGCCGCCGTCAGCCGATCGACAAGGCCGCGCACGGCGGTCTTGCGGCTGAGCAGGATGAGCGGATAGCGCAGCAGGTCCGAGAGCAGCAGCTTCTTTTCGCCACCGTATATTTCCGTGGGGATGCAGGCCATCAGCGGATCGTCGAGGATGGACTCGAACTGGAAGTCCGTCAGGTTTGGCAGTTCGGGGCCGATGTAGAACTCGACCTCCTGCTGTTGCAAAAGGCCAAGCGCGGCCTGCGGCGGGCTCTCGATGACCTCGACGATGCTGCGTGGATAGCGCAACTTGAATGTCGCCAGGATATCGCCCAGCCGGCTTGCCGCGAGCGTCGGGGCGCAGGCGATCTGCACTTTGCCCTTGCGCCGAGCGGCGACCTCCGTCAGGCGGTCGAGGCT
>NZ_RZQE01000008.1:0-50838 GCF_004022955.1 Mesorhizobium sp. M7A.F.Ca.US.002.01.1.1
GGCTTGACCACTGCCAAGATTCTTTATCACTTTCCCGATCACCCGCATCTGCTGCAGAGCTTCATCTGGCAGGACTACGATCTCGCGCCGAAGTTTCCGGTGCTGATCAAGTTCATCGAATTCTGGAAGGCCAAGCTGGACGGGCCGCTGCATTCGATCAGCTACACCCACCAGAAGCTGATCGCGCCGAATGAATGGCGCAAGGTGGATGGGGAGTTTGTGCTGCACTAGGGGCAAGTTTCGCAGCAACGGCTTCTTGAGGTCGGCGTTCTACGACGCCCCCCTCTGTCCTGCCGGACATCTCCCCCTCAAGTGGGCAGATTGGCAGCTCCACCGACAACGCCGCCCCTTGTTAGGCCTGCGATTGGCGAAAGTCGCCGCGACATCCGATCTCCCCCCTTGAGGGGGAGATGTCCGGCAGGCCAGAGGGGGGCGCTGGCCCGCGAACCTTGCGCCATGACGGCCCGATGCGCTCAAACCACCGGCGGGTTCAACCGGGCAAAGCCTTCCTGCCGCCGATACGGGAAGTACGGGTAGGGCGCGGTGACTTCGCTTGCCGCGTCGAGCTGCCTTATCTGCTCCGGCGTCAAGGTCCAGCCGACGGCACCGAGGTTCTGGCGCAACTGCTCCTCGTTGCGGGCGCCGATGATGACCGACGATACGGTCGGGCGCTGCAGCAGCCAGTTGATGGCGATCTGCGGCACGGTCTTGCCGGTTTCCTCGGCCACGACATCGAGGGCATCCATCACTCGATAGAGATGCTCGTCCTCGACCGGCGGACCGAAGCTTGCCGTGTCGTGCAGCCGGCTCTGTTCCGGCAGGAGCTGGCCACGGCGGATCTTGCCGGTCAGGCGGCCCCAGCCAAGCGGGCTCCACACCAATGCACCGACACCCTGGTCGAGGCCGAGCGGCATCAGCTCCCACTCATAGTCGCGGCCGACCAGCGAATAGTAGACCTGATGGGCGACATAGCGCGGATAGCCTTGGCTGTCGGCTTGCGCCAACGACTTCATCACTTGCCATCCGGAGAAGTTGGAGACGCCGACATAGCGCAGCTTGCCGGCACGGATCAGGTTGTCCAGCGTCGACAGCACCTCCTCGATCGGCGTGCCGGCATCGAAGGCGTGTAGCTGCAAAAGGTCGATGTAGTCGGTGCCGAGGCGCCTCAGCGCATCATCCACGGATCTGATCAGCCGCGAACGTGACGAGCCGTAATCGCCCGGCCCATCGCCCATCGGCAGCGCGGTCTTGGTCGAGATCAGCACGGCATCGCGGCGGCCTTTTATCGCGTCGCCAAGCACCTGTTCAGAAGCGCCGTTCGAATAGACGTCGGCCGTGTCGAACAAATTGACACCAGCCTCCAGGCAGATGTCGATCAGCCGCCGCGCTTCCCTGGCGTCGCTGTTGCCCCAGGCGCCGAACAGCGGGCCGGAACCGCCAAAGGTTCCCGCGCCGAATGAGAGTGCGGGCACTTTCAAGCCCGATGCACCGAGACGTCGATAATCCATCTTTTTACTCCTGGTGGTATGAAGGGTGTCGGAAGGGTTTGCCGAGGGTAGTCACGAGCGGATGGAGGCAGGTGCGCCGAGCGCCGGGGTACGATCGAGACGCAGCGCCAGTCCGGCCACGCCGAGCGCCGTGAGCGGCAGCAAGGCGGCGACCCAGGTCAGGGCACCCAGGCCAAGCCCTTGGGCAATCACCGCGCCGCCAAGCCAGGCGCCTGCGGCGTTGCCGAGATTGAAAGCGGCGATGTTGAAGGACGAGGCGAGGCTCTGGCCGGCACCTTGCGCCTTGTCCAGCACCCACATCTGCAGCGGCGCCACGGTAGCAAAGGCGGCGGCACCGAGCAGGCCGACATAGATGACGGCCATCACCTGGCTGTGGATGGCGAAGGTCATCGTTGCGAGCACCAGGGCCAGCACCACGAGGCTGCCCAGCACGGCCGGCACAAGCCAGCGGTCGGCGACCTTGCCGCCAAGCAAATTGCCGGCGATGAGACCGCCGCCGAAGACGAGCAGGATCGGCGACACGGCTGCTTCCTTGAAGCCGCTTATCTCGGTCAGCAACGGAGCGATATAAGTGAAGACGGCGAAGACGCCGGCATAGCCGAGCACGGTGGTGGCGAGGCCGAGCAGGACGGGGGTGCGGCGCAAAACGGCGAGATCGGCGCGCAGGTCGCTCTTTTCGGGCGCCGTCCGGCTGCGTGGCACCAGAGCCAGGATGACGGCGAAGGCGGCCACACCGACCACTGTCACGGCCCAGAAGGTCGCGCGCCAGCCGAAGGCCTGGCCGAGCCAGGTGCCGAAGGGCACGCCGAGGATGTTGGCGATGGTCAGGCCGGTGAACATCAGCGCGATCGCCGAGGCTTGTCTGTTGGGCGCGACCAAGCCGGTGGCGACCACCGAGCCGACGCCGAAGAAAGTGCCGTGGGCAAAGGCGGTGATGATGCGGGCGCCCATCAGCGTCCAGTAGTCGGGCGCCAGCGCGCAGGCGAGATTGCCGAACGTGAAGATCGCCATCAGCGCCAGAAGCACGGTCTTGCGCGGCCAGTTGCCGGTGGCGATGGTCAGCAAGGGCGCGCCGATGACGACGCCAAGCGCATAGCCCGAAATGAGCTGGCCGGCAGCCGAAATCGAAACGCCGAGATCCTTGCTGACATCGAGCAGCAGACCCATGATAACAAATTCGGTGACGCCGATGCCGAAGGCACCGGCGGCGAGGGCGTAGAGAGCAAGAGGCATGGCGGTTTCCACTTCGATGGCGAAGAGCGCCGTCCCGCGCCCCGACCCCTGAGATCGTGCTTCCCTGCATTGTGAACCAGGCTTGCCTTGGGCATATTTTCTGTGAAATAGATTCATAAATGGCCAGGCCCGACGTCAATCGCTCCGGCGAGATCGAAGTGTTCGTGCGCGTCGTCGAGGAAGGCAGTTTCTCCTCCGCGGCACGCGCGTTGCGCATGACGCCGTCGGCGGTGAGCAAGCTGATCGCGCGGCTGGAGGCCCGGCTTGGCGCGCGGCTGGTCAGCCGCTCGACGCGAAAGCTGCAACTGACGCCGGAAGGCACAGCATTCTACGAGAGCGGCCTGCGCATCCTTGCCGACATGGCGGCAGCCGAGCAGGAGGCAGCGGCCGGTGCTTCACCGCGCGGACGTGTGCGCATTAACAGCTACGTGCCCTTCGGGGTGCATCGGCTGGTCCCGCTTCTGCCTCGGTTCCTGGAACGCTACCCCGAGATTTCGGTCGATCTGGTGCTGACCGACAGCGTCGTCGACCTGATGGCGGAGCGCGCCGATGTTGCCATCCGTGCCGGGCCATTGAGTGAGTCACGGCTGGTGGCGCGCAAGCTCGGGCAAAGCCCGGTGGTCGTTGTTGCAGCACCTTCTTACCTCGAGACGCACGGCATACCGCTGACGCCAGCCGATCTCGACAAACACAACCGCATGGGCTTCGGCTTCGTCAGGCACCTCGATGGCTGGCCGTTCCTCGACGCGGAAGGCCGCGTCATCATGATTCCGATCACCGGCAACACGCTGGTCAGCGATGGTGAGGCGATGCGGCTCATGGCACTGGCGGGCGCGGGCATCGCCCGGCTGGCGCGCTGGCATGTGGCGGAAGACATAGCGGCCGGCAGACTGGCGCCGCTGCTGGAGGCATTCAATCCGGGTGACGAGGAGCCGACCCACGCCGTCTATGTCGGCCAGGGCCGGCATCTGCCGGCGCGGGTGCGCGCCTTTCTCGATTTTCTGGGCGAGAGCGTCCGGCTGACCTGACATCTCCGGAGCCACGGCTCCCGAGATGTCAGCGTGGGCTGTATTTATGCTTTCGGCGTGAACGCCGCCGGACGGCGGCCCGCTGCCTGGCGCTCCAGCATCCAGCCTGGATATTCGGACGGCAGGGCGCTGACCTCGTCGAGACGAACCAGATCGTCGGTGTCGAGCTTCACCTCAGTGGCGGCAAGGTTCTGCTCCAGCTGCTCCATGCGGCTGGCGCCGATGATGACGCTCATCACGAAGGGCTTGGCCAGGACATAGCCGAGCGCCACCGTGGCGACGCTCACATCATGTTTTTTGGCGATGTCGCGCATGACGGCAACGGCCGCCCAGGCGCGGTCCTCATTGACCGGCGGGAAGTTGAAGGACGCGCGGCGGCCTTCGCCATTGCCGGGTGCGCCGGGACCATATTTGCCGGAGAGCAGGCCACCGGCCATCGGCGACCACACCATCAGGCCGAGCTTCTCCTCATTGAGCAGCGGCACGATCTCGCGCTCGAGATCGCGGCCGGCGATCGAATAGTAGGACTGCACGGTCTCGAAACGGGCAAAGCCCTTGCGCTCGGCGATGCCGAGCGCCTTGGCGATGCGCCATGCCGCCCAGTTGGAGACGCCGACATAGCGGACCTTACCGCTGGCAACCAGATCGTCGAGCGCTCGCAGCGTCTCGTCGATCGGCGTCACCGTGTCGGTGCCGTGCAACTGGTAGAGATCGATATGGTCGAGCTGCAGCCGCTCCAAGCTGGCATCGACCGAATCCATGATGTGGCCGCGTGACGAGCCGCGCTGGTTGGGGCCTTCACCCATGGCGCCATGCGTCTTGGTGGCGATGACCACATTCTGCCTGTTGACCTTGAGATCCCTGAGCGACTGGCCGAGCAACCGTTCGGATTCGCCAAAGGAGTAGACGTCGGCCGTATCGAAGAAATTGACGCCAGCGGCAAGCGAATGGGCAACGATCTCGTTGACGCCCTTCTGGTCGAGGCTGGCGATCAGGCCCCATTGGGCATTCTGACCGGCGGCGCCGAAGGTCATGGTGCCGAGGCACAGTTCGGAGACGAACATCCCCGTATTTCCAAGCTGGTTGTAGCGCATGGTGGCGGCTCCAGAGAGTTTGTGATGACGCAAAGCAAATAGGAACGGTACGTTTCGTTTCCAGTCCTGGAGCAACGAGCCTCTCGGATTGGCCCAAAGGCCGTTGCGTCTCAGCGAGTGCCGAAGATCGCCGAACCGACGCGGACGCTGGTGGCACCGAAGGCGATCGCCGTTTCGTAGTCCCCGGACATGCCCATCGAGAGTTTGGCGACGTCGGCTTCCTTGCTAAGCTTCTCCAGCAGGGCGAAGTGGGGACCGGGGTTCTCGTCGGCCGGCGGGATGCACATCAGGCCTTCGATGGCGAGGCCGTGCACGTCGCGGCAGCGGGCGACGAAGGCCACGGCCTCGCGGGGCTCGATGCCGGCCTTCTGCGGCTCGGAGCCGGTGTTGACCTGGACATAGAGTTTTGGCGCGCGGCCCTGTTTGGCGATCTCCTTGGCGAGTTCGGCGGCGATCTTCTCGCGATCGACCGTCTCGATGACGTCGAACAGTGCTACCGCTTCCCTAGCCTTGTTGGATTGCAGCGGGCCGATCAGATGCAGTTCGATGTCGGGAAATGCGTCCTTCAGATCAGGCCATTTGGCTTGCGCCTCCTGCACCCGGTTCTCGCCGAAGACGCGCTGGCCGGCTTCGATGACCGGGCCGATGTCGGCGGCATCAAAGGTCTTTGAGACCGCGACCAGGGTCACGGCGCCGGCTTCGCGGCCGGCCTCGCGTTCGGCGGCGGCGATCTTCGCCTTGACCGCGAAAAATTGCTGAACGGCGTCACCCATATGCAAATCCTGCTGTTTTGACCGGCGTTTTTGTCAGACGCGGTACCCATATGGTTGACGGGTTTGCCAAACCATGGTGAACACCCGGACCACATTCCCTGAACTGCCGAGCCATCGCCCGCAGTTCGCGCATGCTTTTAAGTGAAAAACGTCCCATGGCAACCGAACGATACAATCCGCGCGCGTCAGAGCCCAAATGGCAGAAGGCCTGGGACGCCAAGAAGCTGTTCGAAGCGCACAATGACGATCCGCGCCCGAAATACTACGTGCTGGAGATGTTCCCCTATCCGTCGGGGCGCATCCATATCGGTCATACCCGCAATTACACGATGGGCGACGTGGTGGCGCGCTACAAGCGGGCCAAGGGCTTCAACGTGCTGCACCCGATGGGCTGGGACGCCTTCGGCATGCCGGCCGAAAACGCGGCGATGCAGAACAAGGTCCACCCCAAGGAGTGGACCTACCAGAACATCGCCACCATGCGCGAGCAGCTCAAGGTCATGGGGCTGTCGCTGGACTGGGCGCGCGAATTCGCCACCTGCGACGTCGATTACTACCACCGCCAGCAGATGCTGTTCCTCGACTTTGTCGAGAAGGGGCTGGTGATGCGCAAATCCTCCAAGGTCAACTGGGATCCGGAGGACATGACGGTGCTTGCCAACGAGCAGGTCATCGACGGGCGCGGCTGGCGCTCGGGCGCGCTGGTCGAACAGCGCGAACTGACGCAGTGGTTCTTCAGGATCACCGACTTCGCCCAGGATCTGCTGGATTCGCTCGAAGGCCTCGACGAATGGCCGGAAAAAGTGAAGCTGATGCAGCAGAACTGGATCGGCCGCTCGGAAGGCCTGCTGATCCGTTGGCCTCTGGCCGACGCCTCTGATGGCGAGCATGAGCTGGAAGTCTATACGACAAGGCCCGACACCATCTTCGGCGCTTCCTTCATGGCTGTCGCCGCCGATCATCCGTTGGCCAAGAAGGCCGCTGCGCACAATCCGGCACTGGCGAAGTTCATCGAGGATATCGGCCATATGGGCACCTCGGTGGCGGCGCTGGAGACAGCTGAGAAGAAGGGTTTTGACACCGGCCTCCGCGTCGTCCATCCGTTTGACGACAACTGGACGCTGCCTGTCTATGTCGCCAATTTCGTGCTGATGGAATACGGCACCGGCGCCATTTTCGGCTGCCCGTCCGGCGACCAGCGCGACCTCGACTTCGCCAACAAATATGGCCTGCCGGTGATTCCGGTGGTGATGCCGGAAGGCGAGAATCCGGCGACGTTCCAGATCATCGATGAAGCCTATGTCGATGACGGCGTGATGATCAATTCGCGCTTTCTCAACGGCATGAAGCCGGATCAGGCTTTCGACGAAGTCGCCAAACTGCTGGAGCAGAAGACGATCGGCAACCGGCCGATGGCCGAGCGCAAGGTGAATTTCCGCCTGCGCGATTGGGGCATTTCGCGCCAGCGCTACTGGGGCTGCCCTATCCCGATGATCCATTGCGAGGCTTGCGGCGTGGTGCCGGTGCCGAAGGCGGACCTGCCGGTGAAGCTGCCCGACGATGTCGATTTCGACCGCCCGGGCAATCCGCTCGACCGTCATCCGACATGGCGGCATGTGAAATGTCCGCAATGCGGCAGGGATGCGCGGCGCGAAACCGACACGATGGACACGTTCGTCGATTCGTCGTGGTATTTTGCCCGCTTCACCGCGCCGTGGGCACATGAACCGACCGATCCCAAGGCGGCCAACGAATGGCTGCCGGTCGACCAGTATATTGGCGGGATCGAGCACGCGATCCTGCATCTGCTCTATTCGCGCTTCTTCACCCGCGCCATGCGCGAGGCCGGCCATGTCGATCTGGCCGAGCCGTTCAAGGGCCTGTTCACGCAAGGCATGGTGGTGCACGAAACCTATCGCGTTGGCTCGGCATCGAACGGCCGCTGGCTGGCGCCCACCGAAGTTCGGCTGGAGGACGTCGACGGCAAGCGCAGCGCCATCGAGATCGCCACCGGCGAGACCGTCTCCATCGGCCCGCTGGAAAAGATGTCGAAGTCGAAGAAGAACACGGTGAGCCCGGAAGACATCACCGATGGCTACGGCGCCGATACGGCGCGCTGGTTCATGCTGTCGGATTCGCCTCCCGAGCGCGATGTCGAGTGGACCGACGATGGCGCCGCCGGCGCGCATCGCTTCATCCAGCGCATCTGGCGCCTGGTGTCGACGGCGGCCGAAACACTGGCCGGCATCAAGCCCGTGGCGGCCAGCAGCGGCGAGGCCGCGGTGGTTTCCAAGGCCGCGCACAAGATCCTCAAGGCGGTCGGAGAGGATATCGAGAAGCTCGCTTTCAACCGCGCCATCGCCCGCATCTACGAACTGGCCAACGCGCTGACCACGCCGCTTAACGAGGTGGCCGAAGGCAAGGCCGATGCAGCGCTGAAAGGCGCCTGCCGGCAGGCGGTGGAGATTCTCGTGCATCTGATCGCGCCGGTCATGCCGCATCTGGCCGAGGAGTGCTGGGCAACGCTCGGCGGCACCGATCTCGTTGCCGAACGGCCGTGGCCGGTCTTCGATCCGGCGCTGGTCGTCGACAACGAAGTCACCTATCCGGTACAGGTCAACGGCAAGAAGCGGGGGGATTTGACAATTGCCCGCGACGCGGACCAAGGTGCGGTCGAAAAAGCGGTATTGGCTCTCGACTTCGTGCAGAAAGCACTCGAAGGGAAGGCTCCGCGCAAGGTGATCATCGTGCCGCAGAGGATCGTCAATGTCGTTGCCTGATCGGGAAAAGACAGAGTTGAGCCATTTGCTGCGCCGCATGGCGCTTGCCGGCCTGATAGGTTCGCTCGCGCTTGTCTCGGCCTGCACGGTGCGGCCGCTCTATTCGAGCGCGCCACTGTCGGGTTCGCAGGCCAGTGCCAGTGCCGAACTGGCGTTGATCGGCATCAAGCCGGTCAATACGCGTTACGGCCAACAGGTGCGCAACAATCTCATTTTCGGGTTTGGACGAGGCGCCGGCGAGCCGGCCTCGCCGGCCTATTCGCTCAATCTCGGCGTGACCGAAGCGGTCGAGTCCGCGGCACTTGTGCAGGTCGGAACCGACGAAGACGAGCCGACCGCCGGTTCCGTGACGCTGACCGGCAGCTATACGCTGGCCGATGCGAAGACCGGCGTGGTGATCGCATCCGGCAAGCGTTCGATCACCTCGTCCTTCGACAGGCCGCGTCAGGAATTCGCCGCATACCGGGCGCAGATCGACGCCGAGAATCGCGCGGCGCGAGAGTTGGCGGAAGCGCTGCAGCTGTCCATTGCCCAGGACCTTGTCCGGCACGGCAAGACCGGCTAGCGCACCTCATCTGCTTCACGAAAACGGTCTGGCGCCCCAGGCATGACGGGATGATCGTGGGATCATGACCAGATTCCCGAACAGAGCCAGATTCTGAACAGAGATTGTCCGAAGAGACCCATCGGCCTGCTATAGCACAGCGAGTAGATCGCGCCACAGCGGTGGGTGCGGCGAGGCGACGATCGTGCCACGTCGCTCGCAGACTGCCACGAAGATTTTGGCGCTCAGGATCGTCGGCGACCCATCCGGGAAGCAACTGTTAACCACTCGCTCCCTATTGCTCGGCAGACATTTCAGAGTGAGTCTTGAGAATGGAAGCCAAGCGTTTTTCCCGGGTCAATTTGTCGACGGCCGCATCGCCTGATGATCCCGAGGGGAAGCGCTCCGAGAGCATCGGCGACAGGGGTGGTCAGCGAAGTTCTTCCGCGGCAAGCGACCTTGATCGTCCGGCTCGCAAGGAAACGGCCGGCCGGCAGCCCGCCACACGCCAGGCCGGCTATTCCGCGCCGGTGGTCGATCTCGGCGGCAACAAGCGGCCCTATATGGAGCCGCGGAGTGGCTCCGACGACACGCCTTCGAAAATCGGCGATATCGAGAGCCCTGCCTGGCAGGAATATTTCTTCCTTGCACCCAACGTGCGTTTTACACGCACGCCGGATTATGAGGCCAGGAAGCATCATCCGCAGCACGAGCGTGTCGTCGAACACGGCGCGACGCGCCCGGCACAGCAAGCCGTTGCGCAACCCATGGTCGGCAGGGCGTCCTCCGCGCCCTCGCTCCTGGCATTGCCGGCGTCGGTGAAAAGCCCTGCCTCCCAGCCGCAGACTGGGCAGGCCACGCAAGGGCCACTGCCGCCGGCTGCTGCTTTTGTCCCGTCCGTGCGCGCCAGGGAGAGGGTGCCAGCCGTTGCGCCGGTGCCGCCGAGGACGGTCGCAACGGGACGGGCATCCGCGCGTGCGTCCGTTGCTCCGGGCGCCCCGACCAAAACCGAAAGGCAGCGCTGGCCCTATCTTTCGGATCATGCCTTCTTCGAGGCTATGGCACCCTATCTGGTCGACGTTTCGCCGTCGGCCCGGCAAACCGGTTCAGCGTCGCCTGCGCCGCTCGCCGCAGCGCCAGTCACCACCATGCCGATCGACATCCGCCCGACGACAGGGACCGATGCCACCGCCTTGTTTCGTGTCATCGACTGCCTGCCGGGCCAGGCCTTGAAGCCGTTGCCGGATGTTTGGCCGGCCAATTCGAACCAGGCCGTCGCCCAACCTGACGTGCCGGCGAGCAATGCGCTGTCGCCGGTCCAGCCTGTCATAATTCCAGCCGCCAAAAGCGATGCCGTTTCCGCGCCGGCCGCGCCAAATGCGAACGTCCCTGCCAAGGCCGTTGGCGCCCGCTCTGCACGCTTGCCTGGGGCTGGAAAGGTGGTGCTGTCAACCGCGGGCGATCCCTACGAGCTTCCCTCGGAAGAGCTGTTGCAGCAGCCACCGGAGGGACAAGGTTTCTACATGTCGCAGGAGCGGCTCGAGCAGAACGCGGATCTGCTGGAAAGCGTGCTCGAAGACTTCGGCGTGCGTGGCGAGATCATTCATGTTCGTCCCGGCCCGGTCGTCACGCTCTATGAGTTCGAACCGGCGCCGGGCGTCAAATCTTCTCGCGTCATCGGGCTTGCCGACGATATCGCCCGCTCCATGTCGGCGATTTCGGCGCGCGTCGCCGTCGTGCCCGGCCGCAACGTCATCGGCATCGAGCTCCCGAACGAGATGCGCGAAACCGTCTATTTCCGGGAGCTGATCGAATCGGAGGGCTTCCGCAAGACGAGCTGCAAGCTGGCGCTGTGTCTCGGCAAGACGATCGGCGGTGAGCCGGTCATCGCCGAGCTGGCGAAGATGCCGCATCTGCTCGTGGCCGGAACCACCGGCTCCGGCAAGTCGGTCGCCATCAACACCATGATCCTGTCGTTGCTCTATCGGCTGAAGCCGGAAGAATGCCGGCTGATCATGGTCGATCCCAAAATGCTCGAACTCTCTGTCTATGACGGCATCCCGCATCTTCTGACGCCCGTCGTCACGGATCCCAAGAAAGCCGTCACGGCGCTCAAATGGGCGGTGCGCGAAATGGAGGACCGGTATCGCAAGATGGCGCGGCTCGGTGTGCGCAACATCGACGGCTACAACGAGCGCGCCGCCCAAGCCCGCGACAAGGGCGAAACCGTCGTCATGACGGTGCAGACCGGCTTCGAAAAGGGCACCGGCGAACCGCTTTTCGAACAGCAGGAAGTAGACCTGGCGCCGATGCCCTACATCGTCGTCATCGTCGACGAGATGGCCGACCTGATGATGGTCGCCGGCAAGGAGATCGAAGGCGCCATCCAGCGTCTGGCGCAGATGGCGCGTGCTGCCGGCATCCACCTGATCATGGCAACGCAGCGTCCCTCGGTCGACGTCATCACGGGCACGATCAAGGCCAATTTCCCGACCCGGATTTCCTTCCAGGTGACGTCGAAGATCGACAGCCGCACCATCCTGGGCGAGCAGGGCGCCGAGCAGCTGCTCGGCCAGGGCGACATGCTGCACATGATGGGTGGCGGGCGCATTTCGCGCGTGCATGGGCCGTTTGTCTCCGACGCGGAGGTCGAGCACGTCGTGGCGCATCTCAAGGCGCAGGGCCGGCCTGAATATCTGGAAACCGTGACCGCCGACGAGGATGAGGAAGAAATCGACGAGGACCAGGGCGCGGTCTTCGACAAGGGATCGGTTGCAGCCGAAGACAGCGATGCGATCTACGACGAGGCGGTCAAGGTGGTGGTGCGCGACAAGAAGTGTTCGACCTCCTACATCCAGCGCCGCCTCGGCATCGGCTACAACCGCGCCGCATCCCTGGTCGAGCGTATGGAAAAGGAAGGATTGGTCGGCGCACCCAACCATGTTGGCAAACGCGAAATCATCATGGGCCGGCGCCAGCCGGCGACCGTGCCTGAGGATGACGGCGCGGACTGAGCGACCCCGGCCGTTATGGGATCATGCTTCAGGGGATGCTTCAGCTGCGGGTCAAGCTCGTGAATTCCATCACCTATCCCAGCCTAAACCTTAAGCATCTACACTAGCGGTTAGTGACGGCCTTTCCAATGCTGACGACCACATAGGATAACCAGCCAATGACATGCCCGAAGAAATAGACGCACAGTCCCAAATATGTAAGCAACGCAATCACAAATAGCTTCTCACCTAACGCAACATTCGTCACGAAGCCTTGAGGCAACAGGGCAAGAATCCAACCGAAGTGAAGGCCCCAGCTACACCCCCATTGACCACACGTCCGGTTGGCACTCAGCACCGTTGCGCCAAGCCACACGACCGAAATCACTATGAAACTCACCCACGAATAGCGTTTGTCCCGAATGAGGCCGTAGATTGAAAATGCCTTTGCGAAAGCGAGTCCTATTGATGCAAGAACAGAAAAGGCGATTGAGATTAGAAGGCTCATGTTCGACCCAGTAGCTAAAACATCGAAGCTACAGCCAGCACCTTTACAAAGGGTTCGACCAAGTCATCGTTTTTTAAGTTCGTCGAAGGGCATCTCTCTAGCGTGATATCCAGGGTATGCTTCAGCAGCGTGTCGATCTGGTGAACTCGATCAAATATCCTGTTTTGAACTTGTCGCTCTCGATTTCAGCTGGATGCAATGCTGCGATGCAGTAAAGCCAAAAGAGCTAGTGCAAGGCACGCAAAAACAAAGACTTGGAAAGTCACCCCACCCGCAGCACATAAAAAAGACCGGTTGCCCGGTCTTTTTTCACTGCAAGCGCATTGGCTTCAGCCGATCGCCATCTCAGCCAATCGATTGGCCGGTCTTGGCCCAGTCGGCGAGGAAGGCGGCGAGGCCCTTGTCGGTCAGCGGATGGTTGACCAGGGCCTTCAGGGTCGCCGGCGGCGCGGTCACAACATCGGCGCCGATCAGTGCCGCCTGCTTGACGTGGTTCACGGTGCGCACGGAAGCGACGAGGATCTCGGTCTGGAAATCGTAATTGTCGTAGATCTGCCGGATCTCCTGGATCAGTTCCATGCCATCGATGCCGATGTCGTCGATTCGGCCGACGAAGGGCGAGATGAACGAGGCGCCGGCCTTGGCCGCAAGCAGCGCCTGGTTGGCCGAAAAGCACAGGGTGACGTTGACCAGGCGGTTCATCTCGGTGCGGATCGTCTTGCAAGCCTTGAGACCGTCCAGCGTCAGCGGCACCTTGATGCAGACATTGTCGGCGATCTTGGCCAGAACCTTGGCCTGCTGCATCATCTCGGAATATTCGGTGGCGGTGACTTCAGCCGAGACCGGACCCTTGACGATGTCGCAAATCTGTTTGGTGACCTCGGCGATCTTGCCGCCGGATTTGAGGATCAGCGACGGATTGGTGGTGACGCCGTCGAGCAGCCCCAGATCGTTCAGCTCACGGATATCCTTGACGTCGGCGGTGTCGACAAAAAATTTCATGGCGGGTCTCCTGAAGATTTTCATGTGCATGCCATGCACATTTGGGGTCGGCCTTTGATCTAGACCAAAGTCAGGGCAAGGTCACGCCTCATGATCGAAGATTCGCCCTTTGTCGCAGCCGCACCGGTGCTGGTGCCGATGCCCGCCGAACGCCCCTACACCTACGCCGTGCCGGCCGGCATGCGCGTGGTGCCGGGCTCGATCGTGCGTGTGCCGCTCGGGCCGCGCCAGGTCGCCGGCATCGTCTGGGATGGCGCGGTCGAGAAGGTCGACGCGAAAAAGCTGCGCCCCATCGAACAGGTCTTCGATTGCCCGCCGATCGACCGCGCGATGCGCCGTTTCGTCAACTGGGTGGCGCAGTACACGCTGTCGCCGCCGGGCATGGTGGCGCGCATGCTGCTTCGGGCGCCGGAGGCTTTCGACCCCGAACCGTGGATCGAGGGGTTGCAGCGCACGCTTCTCGCACCTGACCGGATGACGGGCGCCAGGCAGCGCGTGCTGGAGACGGCCGAAGGCGGCCTTGCCTGGACGCGCTCCGGCCTCGCTCACGCCGCCGGCGTGTCCTCGACGGTGATCGACGGCCTGAGGGCGCAAGGCGTGTTCGAGACCGTGATGATCCCGCCGCGCCCGGTGGTGGCCGCGCCCGATCCCGGCTACGCTATTCCGGAACTGATGCCGGACCAGGGCGCCGCGGCGCAGATGCTGCGCGCCAATGTCGCAGCCGGCGTGTTCAACGTCGCGTTGCTCGACGGCGTCACCGGTTCGGGTAAGACCGAGGTCTATTTCGAGGCGGTGGCGGCTGCGCTCGACCAGGGCAGGCAGGTTCTGATCCTGCTGCCGGAAATCGCGCTGACGCATGCCTTTCTCGAGCGCTTCCAGCAGCGCTTCGGCGCCAAGCCGGGCGAATGGCATTCCGACCTGCCGCCGCGGATGCGCGAAAAAGTCTGGCGGCAAGTGGCGGAAGGCGGCGTGCGGGTCGTCGCCGGCGCGCGCTCGGCGCTGTTCCTGCCGTTCAAGGAGATCGGCCTTATCGTCGTCGACGAGGAGCACGACCCTGCCTACAAGCAGGAGGACCGCGTCTTCTACAATGCGCGCGACATGGCGGTGGTGCGCGGCCATATCGGCAGCTTCCCCGTGGTGCTGGCGTCGGCGACGCCGTCGGTCGAAAGCCGGGTCAATGCCAGCCAAGGTAAATATAACAGGGCGGTGCTTTCCGCTCGCTTCGCCGAGGCAGCACTTCCGCATCTGAAGGCGGTCGACATGCGGCGTGCGCCGCCGGCGCGTGGCGGTTTCCTGTCGCCGGTTCTGCTCGACCAGATGCGCCAGACGCTGGAGAGGCAGGAGCAATCGCTGCTGTTCCTCAACCGGCGCGGCTATGCGCCACTGACGCTGTGCCGGGTCTGCGGCCATCGCTTCGGCTGCCCGGTCTGCTCGGCCTGGCTGGTCGAGCACCGGTTTCGCGGGCAACTCGTCTGCCATCATTGCGGCCACAATGAGCGCCGCCCCGAAGCCTGCCCGGAATGCGGCACGCTGGATCATCTGGTCGCCTGCGGGCCGGGTGTCGAGCGCATCGCCGAAGAGGTCGTTACGCATTTTCCCGACGCGCGCACCATCGTCTTGTCGTCCGACCTGATGGGCGGCGTGCGGCGGCTGCGGCTGGAACTGGAGGCGATCGCCGATGGCGAGGCCGACATCGTCATCGGCACGCAGCTCGTTGCCAAGGGCCACAATTTCCCGAACATGACCCTTGTCGGCGTCGTCGATGCCGATCTCGGCCTTGCCAATGGCGATCCGCGTGCCGCCGAGCGCACCTTCCAGCTGCTTAGCCAGGTCACCGGCCGCGCCGGCCGCACCGGCAAGAAGAGCCTGGGACTGCTGCAGACCTTTCAGCCCGACCACCCGGTGATGCGGGCGATCGTCTCGGGCGACGCCGAGGCATTTTACGAACGTGAGATCGCCGAGCGCGAACGGGCTGCCCTGCCGCCCTTCGGCCGGCTCGCGGGTGTCATCGTCAGTGCGGTGACACGAGCGGAAGCCGAGGGCCACGCACGTGGCCTGCGCCGCGCCGCACCCGAGGCGTCAGATCTGTTCGTGCTGGGGCCAGCCGAGGCGCCACTGTCACTGCTCGGCGGCCGCCACCGCTTCCGGCTGCTGATCCAGGGCGAACGGCGCGCCGACATGCAAGGTTTCATCAGGGCCATGCTGGCCAACGGGCCGAAGCAACGCGGCTCGGTCCGGGTGCAGGTCGACGTCGACCCGCAGAGTTTTTTGTAAGGTTGCGCTTTCAGCGATAGGTTGCCCGCAAGCCAGCGAGATGTGGAAACTCATATGAAGACCCTTGGCCTGCTCGGCGGCATGAGCTGGGAATCGACCGCCATCTACTATCGCCTGCTCAACGAGATCGTGCGCGAACGGCTGGGTGGGCTGCATTCCGCGAAACTGCTTCTGTGGTCGTTCGACTTTGCCGAAATCGCCGAGCGGCAGCATCACGGCGATTGGGACGGTGCCGGCGTGCTCCTCGTAGAAGCGGCGCGCAAGCTTGAGACCGGCGGCGCGGAAGGTCTGCTTTTGTGCACCAACACCATGCACAAACTGGCCGATCAGGTGCAGGCGTCGGTGTCGATCCCGCTGATCCACATCGCCGATGCCACCGCAGTGGCGGTCAAGCGTGCCGGAATGCAGCGTCCGGCGCTGCTGGCGACGCGCTTCACCATGGAGCAGGATTTCTACAAAGGCCGGCTCGCTGACAGATTTGGCTTGGACCCGGTGGTGCCGGGTGCGGCCGGGCGCGACATGGTCCATCGCGTCATCTACGACGAGTTGTGCCAGGGCATGGTCAAGGAGACTTCAAAGGCGGCCTATATCGCCGAGACCGAACGCCTGCGCCGCGAAGAGGCGGCCGACAGCGTCATCATGGGCTGCACCGAGATCACCATGCTCATCGGCCAGCAGGATTTCGACATCCCGGTCTTCGACACGACGCGCATCCATGCCGAGGCGGCTGTGGAATTCGCGCTCGGTTGATGCGCGCTGCCTAAAGTACCTGGACCCATCTGGCGCGGGGGCTTTCCTCCGTTAGAATGCCCGGAATTTCAAAACAGGCATTTCGAGGGGACAAGATGGATTTTGCGCTTCCATGGCCGACGAGCCAGGGCGAATGGCTGGCGTGGTCGAGCGCCGTCTTCACGGTGCTGCTCGGGCTTTTGTTCTTCCTGGCGCCGGGTCTCGCCTTTCGTGCCCTGCGCCTGCAGGTCAAGCCAGAGAAGGCTGCGGCGATCGCCGAGGGGCGCGGCAGGATGTCGGGCTTTTATCTCGGTGTCGGCCTGTGCTGTATCCTGCTGGCGCAGCCGCTGATCTACATGGCGCTTGGCTTCTCCTGGCTGTTCACTGCCTTCGGCCGGCTGCTGTCGATGATGTCTGATGGCGCCAACACGCCTTTCAATTGGGTTTCCATTGTGCTGGAATTGGTCCTGGCGGCGTTGCCGCTCGCCTTCGCCTTCGGCTTTCTGCCCTGAATCGTTGGGTATTCCGCGATGGAAGACGGGCGACTTTCGCCGGATGCGACAATAGTGCCTGAAAACCATGCGGAACGACGCATTGCGGTCTTAAAATGCCTGTGCTAGACGGCAATCGACTTTCGGCCGGGGATAGCGGAAGCCGCGCCTCCGTGCTCGAAAAAATGCAGTAAGGTCAAAGATTTAGCCAGAGTTTTTGCTCGCGCCAACAATCTACGGCCTGTCAGACAAGAGAAAAGACGGTCCGTGGCTCAATCGTCATCGCCAATCTCAGGTGTCGCAGAACGCTATGCGGGTTCGCTGTTCGAACTCGCCCTGCAGGCAAATTCCGTGGCCAAGGTCGAAGCCGACCTCAACAGTTTCGAAATCATGCTCGCGGGCAGCGCTGATCTCACCCGGCTGATCAACAGCCCGGTGTTCTCCAGCGAGGACCAGGCGAAGGCCATCGCGGCGATCGCCGACAAGGCCGGGATCACCGGCCTTACCGGAAATTTCCTGCGTGTCGTCGCCCGCAACCGCCGGCTGTTCGCCATTCCCGGCATGATCAGGGCGTTCCGCCAGATATCAGCCGAACACCGTGGCGAGACCGCTGCTGAAGTGACGTCGGCTCACGCGCTGACGGCTGTCCAGCAGACCGAACTCAAGGCGGCGCTGAAGAGCGTTGCCGGCAAGGATGTGGCTATCTCCGTCACCGTCGATCCGTCGCTGCTCGGCGGGCTGGTGGTCAAGATGGGCTCGCGCCAGATCGATACGTCGCTCAAAACCAAACTCAATTCGCTCAAGCTTGCACTGAAAGAGGTCGGCTGATGGACATCCGCGCCGCGGAAATTTCCGCAATTCTGAAAGACCAGATCAAGAATTTCGGCAAGGAGGCCGAGGTCTCCGAAGTTGGACAGGTGCTGTCCGTCGGTGACGGTATCGCTCGTGTCTACGGCCTCGACAATGTCCAGGCCGGCGAGATGGTCGAATTCCCCGGCGGCATCCGCGGCATGGCGCTCAACCTCGAAGCCGACAATGTCGGCGTCGTCATCTTCGGCGCCGACCGCGACATCAAGGAAGGCGACATCGTCAAGCGCACCGGCGCCATCGTCGACGTTCCCGTCGGCCCAGGCCTGCTCGGCCGCGTCGTCGATGCGCTCGGCAATCCGATCGATGGCAAGGGTCCGATCAAGGCAGTCGAGCGCAAGCGCGTCGACGTCAAGGCGCCCGGCATCATTCCGCGCAAGTCGGTGAACGAGCCGATGTCGACCGGTCTCAAGGCCATCGATGCGCTGATCCCGGTCGGCCGCGGCCAGCGCGAGCTGGTCATCGGCGATCGCCAGACCGGCAAGACCGCCATCATCCTCGACACGATGCTCAACCAGAAGTCGGTGCACGACAACGGCCCCGAGAAGGAAAAGCTCTACTGCGTCTACGTCGCCGTCGGCCAGAAGCGCTCGACCGTCGCGCAGTTCGTCAAGGTGCTGGAAGAGCGCGGCGCGCTCGAATACTCGATCATCATCGCCGCCACCGCTTCCGACCCGGCGCCGATGCAGTTCCTGGCGCCGTTCGCCGGCTGCACCATGGGTGAATATTTCCGCGACAACGGCATGCACGCGCTGATCAGCTATGACGATCTGTCGAAGCAGGCCGTCGCCTATCGCCAGATGTCGCTGCTGCTGCGCCGCCCGCCGGGCCGCGAAGCCTATCCGGGCGACGTGTTCTACCTGCACTCGCGCCTGCTCGAGCGCGCCGCCAAGCTCAACGACGATCTGGGCGGCGGGTCGCTGACCGCTCTGCCGATCATCGAGACGCAGGCCAACGACGTGTCGGCCTACATCCCGACCAACGTGATCTCGATCACCGACGGCCAGATCTTCCTCGAAACCAACCTGTTCTTCCAGGGCATCCGTCCTGCGGTGAACGTCGGTCTATCGGTGTCGCGCGTCGGCTCGGCCGCGCAGATCAAGGCGATGAAGCAGGTTGCCGGCTCGATCAAGGGCGAGCTCGCGCAGTACCGCGAAATGGCGGCCTTCGCGCAGTTCGGCTCGGATCTCGACGCTGCCACGCAGCGCCTGCTCAACCGCGGATCGCGCCTGACCGAACTCCTGAAGCAGCCGCAGTTCTCGCCGCTGAAGACGGAAGAGCAGGTCGCGGTGATCTTCGCCGGCGTCAACGGTTATCTCGACAAGCTGCCGGTCAACCAGGTCGGCAAGTTCGAGCATGGCCTGCTCAGCCACATGCGTGCGGCCGGCAAGGACGTTCTCGACGCCATCCGCAAGGAAAAGGCACTGTCGGACGATCTGCGCGCCAAGCTGAAGGCCGAGATCGACGCTTTCGCCAAGACCTTCGCCTGAGCGAAGCGACAAGACGGGATCAGGTTTGAAGCATGCCTTCATTAAAAGACCTTCGTAACCGTATCGCCTCGGTCAAGGCGACGCAGAAGATCACCAAGGCGATGCAGATGGTCGCTGCGGCGAAGCTGCGCCGTGCGCAAGAGGCTGCGGAAGCGGCGCGCCCCTATTCGGAGCGCATGGGTTCCGTGCTGGCGAACATCACCCAGGCGATCGGCGGCGGTGGCGATGCCCCGGCGCTGATGACCGGCACCGGCAAGGATGATGTGCATCTGCTCGTCGTCTGCACCGCCGAGCGCGGCCTGTGCGGCGGCTTCAATTCGCAGATCGCCCGTCTTGCCCGCGACCACATCCGCAAGCTTTTGGCCGACGGCAAGCAGGTCAAGATCATCTGCGTCGGCAAGAAGGGTTTCGACATCCTGCGCCGCGACTACGCGTCGCTGATCATCGATCGCGTCGATCTGCGCGAGGTCAAGACACTCGGTTTCGTCAATGCCGATGCCATCGCCAAGAGGGTCATCCATCTCTTCAACGAGGGCGGCTTCGACATCTGCACGCTGTTCTATTCGCAGTTCAAGTCGGTGATCAGCCAAATCCCGACCGCGCAGCAGATCATTCCGGCGGGCGTTGCTTCGGCTCAGGCGGAAGTGACGGATGGCGGCAACGCTGTCTATGAATACGAACCGGAGCCGGGCGAAATCCTATCCGATCTCATTCCGCGCAACATCTCGGTGCAGCTTTTCCGGGCACTGCTCGAAAACGCGGCCGGCGAGATGGGCGCCAAGATGAGCGCCATGGACAATGCGACGCGCAACGCCGGCGAGATGATCAACAAACTGTCGATCACCTATAACCGCCAGCGGCAGGCGCAGATCACCAAGGAACTGATCGAAATCATTTCGGGCGCCGAGGCGCTCTAGGCGCGGTCCGCGGGTTTTTTGCCCGCGACCGGACCGCGTGAGAAACAAAGGACGAAAAGGGTAAAGACGATGGCGAAAGCAGCGACCCCCCAGAAGGCAGCCCCCAAGGCCGCAGCCGCGAAGGCAGCAGCCCCCGCGAAGGCGGCAAAGGCTCCAGCAGCAGCCGCGAAGGCGGCCCCGGCCAAGGCAGCAGCACCGGCGAAGACCGCAGCTGCCAAGACATCGGCAGTGGCCAGCAAGGCAACCGGCGTTGTCGGCAAGGTCCGCCAGGTCATCGGCGCCGTCGTCGACGTGCAGTTCGGCGATCACCTGCCGGCGATCCTGAACGCGCTCGAGACGACCAATGTCGGCAACCGTCTGGTGCTCGAAGTCGCCCAGCACCTGGGTGAAAACACCGTGCGCTGCATCGCCATGGACTCGACCGAAGGTCTGGTTCGCGGCCAGGAAGTGCGTGACACCGGCGCGCCGATCACCGTGCCGGTCGGCCCGGGCATGCTCGGCCGCATCATCAACGTCATCGGCGAGCCGGTCGACGAAGAAGGCCCGGTCGACGCGATCGAAATGCGCTCCATCCACCAGCCGGCTCCGACCTATGTCGAGCAGTCGACGGAAGCACAGATCCTGATCACCGGCATCAAGGTGCTCGACCTCTTGGCTCCCTACGCCAAGGGCGGCAAGATCGGCCTGTTCGGCGGCGCCGGCGTCGGCAAGACCGTGCTGATCCAGGAACTGATCAACAACATCGCCAAGGCGCATGGCGGCTATTCGGTGTTCGCCGGCGTCGGCGAGCGCACCCGCGAAGGCAACGATCTCTATCACGAGTTCATCGAATCCGGCGTCAACAAGAAGGGCGGCGGCGAAGGCTCCAAGGCCGCGCTCGTCTACGGCCAGATGAACGAGCCGCCGGGCGCGCGCGCCCGCGTCGGCCTGACTGGCCTGACGGTTGCGGAGTATTTCCGCGACCAGGGCCAGGACGTGTTGTTCTTCGTCGACAACATCTTCCGCTTCACGCAGGCTGGCTCGGAAGTGTCGGCTCTGCTCGGCCGTATTCCTTCGGCCGTGGGCTATCAGCCGACGCTCGCCACCGACATGGGCGCGCTGCAGGAACGCATCACCACCACCACCAAGGGCTCGATCACCTCCGTGCAGGCCATTTACGTGCCCGCCGACGACTTGACCGATCCGGCGCCGGCGACCTCGTTCGCCCACCTTGACGCGACGACGACGCTCAACCGCGCCATCGCCGAAAAGGGCATCTATCCGGCCGTCGATCCGCTGGATTCGACCTCGCGCATGCTCGACCCGCTGGTCGTCGGCGACGAGCATTATGGCGTCGCCCGCCAGGTGCAGTCGATCCTCCAGCGCTACAAGTCGCTGCAGGACATCATCGCCATCCTGGGCATGGACGAGCTGTCGGAAGAAGATAAGCAGACCGTGGCCCGCGCCCGCAAGATCGAGCGCTTCCTGTCGCAGCCCTTCTTCGTCGCCGAAGTGTTCACCGGCGCCCCGGGCAAGCTGGTCGACCTCGCCGACACCATCAAGGGCTTCAAGGGCCTCTGCAACGGCGACTACGATCACCTTCCGGAAGCTGCCTTCTACATGGTCGGCGGCATCGAGGAAGCGGTCGAGAAAGCACAGCGCCTCGCGGCTGAAGCGGCGTAATCAAGCGAATAGCGAATAGGGAGTAGCGAATAGGGAATATGGGCCGGCGAATTCTTCTTCTGACTACTCGCTGCTCGCTATTCGCTATTCGCTAAATTGATCATGGCTGAAGCTTTCAAGTTCGAACTGGTCTCGCCGGAGCGCCTGCTTGTTTCCGAGCAGGTTGAATCCGTCGTCATTCCGGGAGCCGAAGGCGAGATGACCGTGATGGCGCATCACGCGCCGGTCATGACGACGATCAAGCCGGGTGTCGTCACCGTAAAAACCGCAGCGGGCGGCGAAGAACGCTATGTGGTGTTCGGCGGCTTCGCCGACATCGTTCCGGCCGGCTGCACGCTGCTGGCGGAATCGGCTGTCGCGGTGAAGGATGTCGACCGCGCCGATCTCGCGCGCCGCATCCAGGAAGCCAAAGAAGACGCCACTGATGCCAAGGACGACGAGGCTCGCAGCAAGGCGGAACAGTTCCTTAGCCAGCTCACCACGCTGGAAGGCGCCATCCTGCCGGCTTGAAATTCGGTTCGATGAAAGAGTAAAAAGCGGGGCCTTGCCTCGCTTTTTTGTTTAAATGCCCAAGGCTGCGAAAGCCAATGTCGGGCCGTCTCGTCGCAGGTGGACGAGATGCACGGCCACGAGCTCGATCAAGGTCTGGCGCTCGGCATGGTCCCTGGCGAAGCCGGCGAGGTCGAACACCGCGGTCACGGTTTCGTTCGCCGGCAGTTGCTCGCCCAAAAGTGCCGTCAACGCCGCGTCGAGCGGATCCGTGAAATGGCCCTCCGGCAAGGTTTTTCCTCGTGCGGCGCAAGCAGCGATCCAGGCAGCCACCACCAACGTGAGATGGACCAGCTCGGTACCGGCTTCTAGACATTCGATGGCGGAAGCGACGATGCGCTGCGGCAATTTCTGGCTGCCGTCATTGGCGATCTGCGCCGTACGGTGGGCAAGTGCAGTGTTGGCAAAACGCTCAGCGAGCTCCGCGGTATAAGCGCTCGTGTCGAGCCCGGCATCCTCGGGCAGGGTCGGGATGGCTTCGGCCCACAATGCATCGACGAATTGCCGGATCGCCGGGTCGGCGAAGGCGCGGTCGACGGTGGCATGACCGCTGAGCAGGCCAAGATAGGCGATGGCCGAATGCGAGCCGTTGAGCAGCCTGAGCTTCATGTCCTCGAACGGGCCGACGTCGCGAACCATGGTGACGCCGAACTGTTCCCAGTCCGGGCGGCCCGCTGGGAAATTGTCTTCGACCACCCATTGGCAGAACGGCTCGGTCATGACAGGCCAAGCGTCCTCGGCACCGAGTTCTTCAGCGATCCGCGCCCGATCGGCATCGGTGGTTGCCGGCACGATGCGGTCGACCATGCTTGAAGGAAAGGCGACCTGATGGGCGATGTGATCGGCGATTCTAACGTCGCTCTTCACGCCATGCTTGGCATCGCGCAATTCGGCGAATTCGGTCAGCAGCCGATGCAGCGTGGCGCCGTTGGCCGGCAGATTGTCGCAACAGAGCACGGTAAAGGGCGGCGTGCCGGCGGCGCGTCGCCGGGCAAGCGCCTCGGTCAGGAAACCATGCGCTGTCTTCGGCATCTGCGGATTGGCCAGATCATGGGCGATATCGGGATGAGCAGCGTCCAATCCGCCGCCAGCCGCCCTCAGATAGGCCTTTTCGGTGATCGTAAGCGTGACGATGCGGGTGCGCGGATCGGTCAGCGCGGCCAGCACCGCGCTCGGATCCTCCGGCGCCACCAGCATCGCGGTAATCGAGCCGATGACCTGAAGTTTTTCGGTTCCACTGCTTCTGATCGCCAGCGTGTAGAGCCCATCCTGCGGCGTGAGTGCGTCGCGCGTGTCGGCGCTGCGCAGCGAAACGCCTGTTATGCTCCAATCCGTCTCGCCGGCCGCCAGGCAATCGTCGACATAGGCGGCCTGGTGGGCGCGATGGAAGGCGCCGACGCCAAGATGCACGATGCCCGGGACGATGCGGCTGCGGTCGTACGAAGGCGTCGCGATCGAAGCCGGCAGTGCGCGCACCGTCTTCGTGGAAAGGCGTTCGGTGGTCGTGGTGCGACTGGTCTGGTCGGATGACATGAGTGGCCTCGGCAGGGATCGGCAAAGCGGCGTAACATTCGATTTCCCGCCACACAATGGGCCGAAAAGTCATCATACAACAATCTAATTTTTGTATGTTGACATTATTTCTTGCCGCCCCTACCGATAGCGGCCCTGGGAGGATTGCCGTGCCACTGACCGATGCGGATTTGCTGTTTCCCGCCGAGGCGCATTCGCGCTCGGTTGCCCGCGATCTCTATGCCGGGATCAAGGACCTGCCCCTGGTCAGCCCGCATGGCCACACCGATCCGCGTTGGTATGCGCTGAACGAGCCGTTCCCGGATCCGGCGCAACTGCTCATCGTCCCGGACCACTACATCTTCCGCATGCTGTTCAGCCAAGGCGTCCGCCTTGAGGATCTCGGCGTGGCGACGCTGGACGGCGCGCCTGTCGAGACAGACGGCCGGACGATCTGGCGTCGTTTTGCCGAGCACTATTATCTGTTTCGGGGCACACCGACCCGGCTGTGGTTCGATCATGTGCTTGCCGATCTGTTCGGCATCGACGAGCCGCTGACCGCAGCGACCGCCGACCGCCACTACGACACCATCGCGACGCTGCTGCAGTGGGAGAATTTCCGCCCGCGCGCCCTGTTCGAGCGCTTCAACATCGAGGTCATCGCGACCACGGAAGGCGCGCTCGACGATCTCAAATGGCACCAGATGATCCGCGACAGCGGCTGGCAGGGCCGTGTGGTCACCGCTTATCGGCCGGATGCCGTCGTCGATCCCGACTTCGAGGGGTTTTCAACCAATCTCGACCGGCTCGGCGAGATCACCGGCTGCGACACCGGCAATTGGGCAGGCTATCTCGATGCGCATCGCCAGCGGCGCGCCTTCTTCAAAAGCTTCGGCGCGACCTCGTCCGACCATGGCCATCCGACGGCCGAGACCGCCAATCTTTCGGATGCTGCAGCGCAGGAGCTGTTCAATCGCGTTCGCCGTGGCTCCGACGACGAGCGCGAACGGAAACTGTTCCGCGCCCAGATGCTGACCGAGATGGCCAAGATGAGCCTCGACGACGGGCTGGTGCTGCAGATCCATCCCGGCTCCTGGCGCAATCATTCGTCGGCTGTTTTCCAAAAATTCGGCCGCGACAAGGGTTTCGATATCCCGACCCGGACCGACTATGTCACGGCGCTGAAGCCACTGCTCGACTGCGTCGGACTTGAGCGCGACCTCACAATCGTTCTCTTCACGCTCGACGAAACAAGCTATGCGCGCGAACTGGCGCCACTTGCCGGTGTCTACCCGGCGCTGAAGCTCGGGCCGGCCTGGTGGTTCCACGACAGCCCGGAAGGCATGCGGCGCTTCCGCGAGATGACCACCGAGACCGCCGGCTTCTACAACACCGTCGGCTTCAACGATGACACCCGTGCCTTTCCCTCGATCCCGGCGCGCCACGATGTGGCGCGGCGGGTCGACTGCGCGTTCCTGGCGCGTCTCGTCGCCGAGCATCGGCTGCGCGAGGACGAGGCGCATGAGCTGGCGCGCGAGCTTGCCTATACACTTGCGAAAAAGGCCTACCGGCTCTGAGCCGGGCGTTTTGGTTTCATAGGGAGGAAGTCATGTTGCATCTTTCGAAATTGACGGCAGTAACATTCGTTTTCGGCTCGTTGCTGGTCGGCATCGCCAACGCCGAAACCGTGCTGCGGTCGTCCGATACCCATCCCGACGGCTATCCAACCGTCGAAGCGGTCAAATATATGGGCGAGCTGATCAAGCAGCGCACCAATGGCCGCTATTCGGTCGAGGTCTATCATTCGGCGCAGCTCGGCGAGGAGAAGGACACGATCGAGCAGACGCAGACCGGCGTCATCGATCTCAACCGCGTCTCCATGGGGCCGTTCAACGGCATCGTTCCACAGACCGCGGTGCCGTCGCTGCCCTACATGTTCCGCTCGGTCGAGCATATGCGCCATGTCATGGACGGGCCGATCGGGGACGAGATCCTGAAAGCTTTTGAGACTCACGACCTTGTCGGTCTCGCCTTCTACGATTCCGGGGCACGCTCCTTCTACAACACCAAGAAGGACATCACCTCGATGGCCGACATGAAGGGCATGAAGTTCCGCGTCATCCAATCCGACGTGTTCGTCGACATGGTCAATGCGTTGGGCGCCAACGCCACGCCGATGGCCTATGGCGAGGTCTATTCGGCTTTGCAGACAGGCGTCATCGACGGCGCCGAGAACAACTGGCCGAGCTTCGAATCCGCCAAGCATTTCGAGGTCGCCAAGCATTACACGCTCGACCAGCACCAGATCGTGCCCGAGGTTCTGGTGATGTCGAAGGCGAGCTGGGACAAGCTCGCCCCGGAAGACCAGGCGATCGTGCGGCAGGCGGCCAAGGACAGCGTCGTCAAGATGCGTGAATTGTGGGACGCGCAGGAGAAGAAGTCCCGCGACATCGTCGAGAAAGCCGGCGTCAAGGTCAGTGAGATCGACAAGCAGCCGCTGATCGATGCGATGAAGCCCGTCTACGAGAAATATCTCTCGACCCCCGAGTTGAAAGATCTCGCCGCGCGCATCCAGGCGACCAAATAATCCGTTCGCGGCAATGGTGGCGCGAGCTTGCGCGCCACCGTCCAGGGGGAAGCGCGCATATGAAACCATTCTGGCTGGCAATAGAACGGCTGCTGTCACGGCTGGCGAGGCTTGCGCTGTGGGTCAGCGGCATCGGCCTGACGCTGATGACGGTGATCATCTTCTGGCAGGTGTTCTCACGCTATGTGCTCAACAGTTCGCCAAGCTGGACGGAACCCTTCTCGGTGATTTTGATGGGGTGGTTCATCTTTTTGGGCGCGGCCGTCGGTGTCCGCGAACGCACGCATCTGGGCTTCGATGTGCTGCTCTATTTCCTGCCGCCCGCCGCAAAGGCGGTACTGCGCAGCATTTCGGATGTCGTCGTGCTCGCCTTCGGTCTCGGCATGATCGTCTACGGCGCCCAGCTCACCCGGCTGACATGGAACACGGTGATGCCGTCTCTCGCTTTCCCGGGCGGCGTCAGTTTCCTGCCGGTCATCCTGGGCGGCGCGCTTGTCTGCCTGTTTTCGCTCGAGCGGCTTGCCGGGCGGTTTGCCGGACTGCCGGTCGATGCCGATCAGTACGCCACGGGCGAGGAGGGTCTTTAGATGGCATTGACGGTTCTGTTCGGCACCTTCGTCTTTCTTCTGATCATCGGCACACCGATCGCCTTCTGCCTCGGTGTCGCCAGCTTCGCCACGGTTCTGGTGCTGGGGCTGCCGCCGCTGGTGGTGTTCCAGCGCCTCAACTCCGGTGTCAGCGTGTTTTCGCTGATGGCCATCCCGTTCTTCATCTTCGCCGGTGACCTGATGGTGCGCGGCGGCATTGCCGCTCGCCTTGTTGCGCTCGCCGGGGCGTTGGTCGGCCACCTGAGAGGCGGGCTCGGCCAGGTCAACATCGCCGCCTCGACCATGTTCGGCGGCATTTCCGGCTCGGCGGTGGCCGATGCCTCGGCGGTCGGCGGGCTGATGATCCCGCAGATGAAGGCGCGCGGCTACGGCGTCGATTATGCTGTCAACATCACTTCGGTCGGCGCCATCATTGCGCTGCTGATACCGCCTTCGCACAACATGATCATTTATTCGATTTCGGCCGGCGGCCGGATCTCGATCGCCGATCTGTTCACCGCCGGCATCATACCGGGCCTGCTGCTGGCGCTATCTCTGATGGTCACGGCCTATTGGGTCGCCAGCCGCCGCGCCTATCCGACCGAGCCGTTCGCCGGCTTCGGCAGGGCGCTGCAATTGCTCGTTGCCGCAATTCCCGGGCTGATCCTGATCGGCATCATCTTCGGCGGCGTTCGCTCCGGCGTCTTCACCGCCACCGAAAGCTCCTGCATCGCCATCGTCTATGCTTTCCTGGTGACCCTGCTGATCTATCGCTCCATGAGCTGGAACGACTTCGTCACCGCGACCACCGCTGCCGTGCGCACAACCGCAATGGTGCTGATGATCATCGGCTGCGCCGCCGCCTTTGGCTGGCTGCTGGCCTATCTCCGGGTGCCGGCCGCTCTGGTCGCCTTCCTGCAGTCGGTATCCGACAACAAGCTGGTCATCCTGCTGTTGATCAACGTCGTGCTTCTCATCCTCGGCACGTTCATGGACATGTCGCCGCTGATCATCATCACCACGCCGATCTTCCTGCCGGTGGTCATGGCCTACGGCGTCGATCCGGTGCATTTCGGCGTGATCCTCATTCTCAATCTCGGCATCGGCTTGTGCACACCGCCGGTGGGGGCAGTGCTGTTCGTCAGCTGTGCGATCGGCCGGATCCCGATCTGGACGGCGATGCGTTCGATCTGGCCATTCTATGGGGCGGCTTTCGCTGTGTTGATGCTTGTCACCTACGTGCCGGAAATTTCGTTGTGGTTGCCGCACCTGTTCCACTAGAGCAGTTCACGGGAACGGCGAACTGCTCTAACCCTTTGTTTTGACGCAATTCCGGACGGAAACCGTTTCACATTTTTCCTGGAATTGCTTTAGGAGACCATTACGTGTCCGCTGCATCCGCCGATCTCAGGGTCGAGAGAAAACCCAAGCTGTCGGAGACCGTCGTTGCGGCGATCCGCAAGCAGCTGCAGGCGGGCGAAATCCTGCCTGGCCACAAATTGCCAACCGAGGGCCAGCTGACCGAGACCTTCGGCGTCAGCCGCACCGTCATCCGCGAGGCGCTGGCCAAGCTTGCCGCCGACGGCCTGGTCGAGTCGCGTCAAGGCGCCGGCGTCTTCGTCACCGAGCATATCTCGACGATGTTCGGAGCGCTTGCCGCCGACATGGGAGCCAAGGATTCGATCGCGCTCAACGTGCTCGAGGTACGCCTGGCAATCGAGATCGAGTCGGCCGGGATCGCCGCTATTCGCCGCAACGCCGCGCAGGAGGCGGCGATCCAGGAAGCCTTCTTCGAATTCGAGCGGCTGCTGCTTGCCAGCGAGCCGACCGGCCCGGCCGACCTCGCCTTCCACCGCGCCATCGCCAGCGCGACCAACAACCCGTTCTATGTCGAGATGCTCGACGTGCTCGGCCGGCGCGCCATTCCGTGCGACGTGACCTCGCCCTGGTCGACCGAACTGGCGCAATCCGACAGCTACCAGCGCGGGCTGCAGCGCGAACATCTGGTGATCCTCAATGCGATCACATCGGGCGATGCCGAAGCGGCGCGCGAGGCAATGCGCGCGCACCTCACAGCCAGCCAGCAGCGCTACCGCGAGCGCCTGCATGCGCGTCAGGCTTTCTATGCCAGTTCGGTCAGGGCCGCCGCCGGCGAATGACCCATTTCAAGTCAGGACGAAAATGAGCCAGAGCCATACCGATTACACATCCCGCTTTGCCATAGACCCGGTTGCCGCCGCGGCGATGGGAACCGATGAACTCCGTCACAATTTCCACATTGACGGCCTGTTCCAGTCCGGCCGCATCAGCCTGACCTACACCCACTACGACCGCATGATCGTCGGCGGCGCCGTGCCGATAGGCTCGCCGCTCCAACTGGAGGCGATCAAGCCGACCGGCACCAAAGGTTTCCTCGACCGGCGCGAGTTGATCGCCGTCAACATCGGTGGCGTGGGCGTCATCACGACCGGCGGCCAGTCCTTCGAATTGCAGGCGCGCGACATGCTCTATCTCGGCATGGGCACACAGGATGTGTCCTTCGCCTCAGCGGACGAGGGGGCGCCGGCGAAGTTCTATCTGCTCAGCGCGCCGGCGCATCTGGCTCATCCCAGCCGGCTGATCCGCATCGGCGATGCAAAGCGCCTCGATCTTGGCAGCAAGGATGCCTGCAACGAGCGTTCGATCTTCCAGTTCATCCATGCCGATGGCGCAAAGACCTGCCAGCTGGTGGTCGGTATGACCCAGCTGGCGCCGGGCTCTATCTGGAACACCATGCCTTGCCATGTGCATGACCGGCGCATGGAGGCCTATCTCTATTTCGACCTGGCCGAGACGGCGCGCGTCTTCCACTTCATGGGCGAGCCGGACGAAACGCGCCATATCGTCATGGGCAACGAAGAGGCCGTGCTGTCGCCGGGCTGGTCGATCCACTCCGGCGCCGGCACTTCCAATTATGCGTTCATCTGGGCGATGGCCGGCGACAATGTCGACTACACCGATGTCGACCCGGTGGCGTTGGGCGATCTGCGGTGAGCGACCCCTTCAGCCTTGCCGGAAAACGTATCCTGGTCACCGGCGCCAACACCGGCATCGGCCAGGGCATCGCCGTATCGATCGCACGCGCCGGCGGCACGGTGATCGGCGTCGGCCGCTCGTCGATGGACGATACGGCAAGAAAAATCGCAACGATGGGCGGGCAATTCGAGGCGGTGAGCGCCGATCTTGCCGACACGTCAGCCGCCGGCCCCTTGCTCGACCGCGTCTGGGACGAAAGCGGCCCGCTCGACGGGCTGGTCAACAATGCCGGCATCATCCGGCGCGCCGATGCCGTCGATCTCAGCGAGGCCGATTGGGACGACGTCATGGATGTCAATCTGAAGGCGGTTTTTTTGCTCTGCCAAAGCTTTGCCAGGCGTGCCTTGGCCGCTGAGCGGAAAGGCAAGATCGTCAACATTGCCTCGGTGCTGAGCTTTCAGGGCGGCATTCGCGTGGCGTCCTACACCGCCTCGAAGCATGGCGTGCTGGGCATCACCCGGCTGCTTGCCTGCGAATGGGCGCAAAAAGGCATCAACGTCAACGCTATCGCGCCAGGCTATATCGAAACCAACAACACGCAGGCGCTGCGCGCCGATCCCGACCGCAGCGCCGCCATCCTGGCGCGCATCCCGGCCGGTCGCTGGGGCGAGGCGGGCGACATTGGCGATGCCGCCGTCTTCCTGCTGGCGCCGGCGTCCAACTACATGCATGGCGCGGTGGTGCCGGTGGATGGTGGCTGGCTGGCACGCTAGGTTTTGACGCAATTCCGAACGGAAACCGTTTCACACTTTTCCTGGAATTGCGCTGAGGAGACGACGATGACCGCAAAGATCTTCGCGCATGCCGGCGAGGGCGCCTGGACGGCGACACCGGACGGCAACAGGCGCCGCATTCTCCTGCACACTGACGAGTTGATGCTGGTCGAATTCGGCTTCGACAAGGGTGGCGTCGGCGCCCTGCATTCGCACCCGCACGTCCAGGCAAGCTATGTCGCCGAGGGCCGCTTCGAGGTGACCATCGACGGCCGGAGCGAGATCGTTGGGACGGGCGGGAGTTTCATCGTGCCGTCGGGCCTGGTGCACGGGGTCAAGGCGCTCGAAGCGGGGCGGCTGGTCGACAGCTTTGCGCCGCACCGGGCCGATTTCCTCGGCTAGAGCATTTCACCGTTTCACGGAAACGGCGAGCTGCTCTAACTCTTTGTTTTGACGCAATTCTAGACGGAAAACCGCTTCACACTTTTCCTGGAATTGCTCTAACGAGGGGTAAGAGATCGAGCGGGAATGACCCGCACCCCAGAAAGAGGCGCGGGTCTGTTGCCTGGGCGCTTGTGGCGCCGCGGTACTCAAGACATCACCGCAGGATGAGGACCCTGCCGCACCGTGGTGAAGATAGTCTTAATGCACCGGGGCTGCGTAGCTCGGTCGGTCAGGTGATGTGACGCAGGAGGCTGAAAAGCCGTTCGAACGTCTTGCCGTAGGGCGGGCGCAGCAGGCTTCCCGCGCTCAGCCGCGACTGCATGAAAACCGGTTTCTCCTTGCTGAAGGTGCGAAATCCCCATTCGCCGTGATAGGCGCCCATGCCGCTGGCGCCGACGCCGCCGAAGGGCTGGTTTTCCTGTACCAGATGCAGCATGCAGTCGTTGACGGTGACGCCGCCGGCAATTGTCTCGTGCAGGATGCGTTGACGGTTGCCGCTGTCGCGGCCGAACCAGTAGAGTGCCAGCGGGCGGTCGGCCCCGTTCACATGGGCGATCGCCTCGTCGATCCCGGTGTATTCTACGATGGGCAGCACCGGCCCAAAGATCTCTTCGCGCATCAGCCGCAGGTTTGCGCCGGCATTGCGGACCAGGGTCGGCAGCAACTTCCGGCTGTTGGCGTCAAGTTCCTCGCCGGCCGGGTTGATTTCGGTGACGTCGGCGCCGGCGTCACGCGCTTCAGTGACCATGTCGCGCAGGCGCCGGTGGTGCCGATCGCTGATGATGGCGGTATAATCGGGGTTGTCGCGCAGGGTCGGGTAGAGCTTCGCGATCGCCGTTGCGAGCCTGGCAGCGACCGTGCCTGCTTGCCCCTTCGGCACCAGAAGATAATCCGGCGCGATACAGGTCTGCCCGGCATTCAACAGCTTGCCGTAGGCAATGCTGGATACTGCCGCGTCGAGGTCGCATGACGGATCGAAGATTGCCGGCGACTTGCCGCCGAGTTCGAGCGTGACCGGGGTCAGGTTGGCGGCCGCGGCGATCGCGACCTGGCGTCCGACCGCGGTCGAGCCGGTGAACAGCAAATGATCGAAAGGCATCGATACGAAGGCCTTTCCCATCTCCGCGTCGCCGCTGATGACGCTGAGCTCATCGGGTGCGAAATGCTCGGCAACGAGTTTGGCCAGCAACGCCGAAAAAGCCGGCGTCAATTCGGAAGGTTTTATGAGCACGCGGTTGCCGGCGGCAAGGGCGGCGGTCACCGGCGCGACGGCGAGCTGGAAAGGATAATTCCAGGGCGACACGATGCCGATGACACCGAGCGGCTGCGGGATGAGGCGATTTCTGCCGGGCAGGAACGGCATGGTGGTGGCAACGCGGCGTTCGCGCATCCAGCCCCTGAGGTGCGACAGCGCGTGGCGGATGCCGGCACGTACGACGAACAGTTCCGCAAGACGCGTCTCATGCGCGGAACGGCCGCCAAAGTCGGTGTCGATGGCGGTGCAGATGTCGGCTCCATGCCGCTCGGTCAGCGCGAGCAGGCGTTTGAGGCGATCCTTGCGAACGTCAAAGTTGGGGAAAGGCTGCGCCTCGAAGGCGGCGCGCTGCAGGTGGAACCGCTCGCCGAGAACATTCTGTCTGGTCTGCAGCATCACGCCCTCCCTGGCTTGCCGGACGGAGCTTACATCGTGGTGCGTGGCGGAATCCAGCGGGGGTGCAGGTGTCCTAGGGGAAGCCGCTTTCGGATGTGCACGGCATCCGGCTGGCAGGCGCCGATGGCCGCATCAACGACAGGTTCCTGCAAAGGGGGCGTTGTGGTTGGATGACGGCTGCGCTACTCCAAAGCGTCACGCCAGAGAGTCGTCTTGACCGGTTTCCACATCCTCTCCAGTCTACGAAATTCCAGCCCGGTGTCCGCCTGATGCTGATGTCGGCGACGAGCATCTTGGCCATGGACCCCAAGCGGCGCGTTCCGCGCCGCGCGGCCCAGCGGAATTGCGGATGAAGGGCGCTCACAGGCTTGAGGCTGCGTTTGGAGCGGCTGCGCGAAGGGTTGTGCGGGAGTTTCTGCGGTTCGTGCCGCTGTCTCTGAGACAGCGCATGCAAAGACGCACATATGCACGCGCGACGCCCGCCAACAGAATTTTCATTTCGGGCTGCGCACGCAGCGGGACGACGCTGACACAGCGGCTGATGAGGTGTTTCGAGGACATTTTCGTCCATCCGCCCGAAGCGCGATACGCAATGCTGGACATGTTGGACCGGCCGGAATCGAACCTCGTCGTCAAGCGCGATGCGCGCGGTTTTGCGCATCTGGCGAAGCTACCGACCTCCATCGGCTTGATCTATTGCGCGCGCCATCCATTCGACACGCTGACAAGTTCGCATCCGCAAACACGCAACCAGCGTCGGTTCCACGTCACGCCGCAACGCTGGCTGACCGAATACGACGCGCTGATCCGGCTGAAGAAGGCACAACCGCACCGGCAGATCCTTTTCGTCCGCTACGAAGACATGATCGGCGCGCCCGATGCGCAGCAGGACAGAATCGCGCAGTCATTCGGACTGACACCGCGCATTCGTTTCAGCGAGGACCCGGACAATCCGATCCGGGTGGCTTCGTTGAGAAAATGGGAACGGAATGAAGAATTCAGGACCTATCTCGGCGGCCTGCCCCCGGCATTTCTCGCCCGCGTCCAGCGTTTCTGCGCCGAGTTCGGCTATGACATGCCAATAAGCACGCCGACCGTGGACGCGCGGTGATGCAGGCACCGGCGGCCCTCGCGACAGAAGAGCTGGATCCCAAGCGGCGCGTGCTGAAGGACGTGTTCGGCTTCGATGATTTTCGCCCCGGGCAGGCCGATGTCATGGACGCGTTGCTGGCCGGGCGTCATGTGCTGGCTGTCATGCCGACTGGTGCCGGCAAATCGCTCTGCTACCAGGTGCCGGCGCTTGTCCTGGGCGGGCTCACCATTGTCGTTTCGCCGCTGGTGGCGCTGATGCAGGATCAGGTCGCCGCCTTGCGGCTTGCCGGCGTGGCCGCCGATACGATCAATTCCTCGATCGACCGCGATGCCAATATTGCCGCATGGCGTCGCGTCGCCTCGGGCCAGACGCGCCTGCTCTATCTCGCGCCGGAGCGGTTGATGACCGAACGGATGCTCGAGGCGCTGGCCAGGCTCGATATCAGCCTGATCGCCGTCGACGAGGCGCATTGTATCTCGCAATGGGGGCCGGCGTTCCGGCGCGAATACGAGGACCTGTCGCGTCTGCGCGGCATCTTTCCCAGCGTGCCGATCATCGCGCTGACGGCAACGGCGGACGAAGGCACGCGCACCGACATCGAATCCCGGCTGTTTGCCGAGCGCGTCGAGACCCTGGTGCTGGGCTTCGACAGGCCGAACATCAAGCTTGCCATTGAGGCCAAGCAGGACAGCAAGCGGCAATTGCTGCGCTTCGTCGAGCGCCATCCCGGCCGCAGCGGCATCGTCTATTGCCTGTCGCGCAAGAAGACGGAGGAGATGGCGGCCTTCCTCGAGAAGAACGGTGTCACCGCGCTCGCCTATCATGCCGGCATGAGCAAGGAGGCGCGTGACGCCAACCAGAACAGCTTCATGACCTTGTCCGGCGTCGTCATGGTGGCGACCATCGCCTTCGGCATGGGCATCGACAAGCCTGACGTCGCCTATGTCTTCCACACCGACATGCCGGGCAGCCTGGAGGCCTACTACCAGGAGATAGGCCGCGCCGGCCGCGATGGGCGGGACGCCGAGGCGCATATGCTGTTCGGCCTGGGCGATATCCGCATGCGCAGGATGTTCATCGACGACGAGGATGCGCCGCCCGAGCACAAGAGGCGCTCGCATGGCCGGCTCGACACGCTGATCGGCTATTGCGAGACGGCGCAGTGCCGCCGCCAGGTGCTGCTCGGCTATTTCGGCGAGGAAGCGCAGCCTTGCGGCAATTGCGACACCTGCCTCGACCAGGCACCGCGCGCCGATGGCGGAGCCGAGGGTCGGATCATCCTGACGGCGATCGCCCAGAGCGGTGAGCGTTTCGGTGCCGGCCATATCATCGACATCCTGCTCGGCCATGAAACCGAGAAGGTGCTTGCCAGGAACCACCAGAGGCTCACGAGTTTCGGCAGTGGTCTGGCGCACAAGAAGGATTTCTGGCTGTCGCTGATCCGGCAACTCGTCGCCGGCGGGTTCCTGATGCCGGATCCGGCCGGTCATGGCGGCCTCGCCATCGCCGAAAAGGGTCATGCGCTTGGCCGTGGCGAGGTGCCGTTCCATTATCGTGTCGAGGTACGCAGCCGCGCCTTGCGCGGCAAGATGCGCTCCTGGCAGGATCTCGGGCAGTCGGCTGTGGACACCGGGCTACTGGCCGCGCTCAAATCCTTGCGCCTGCGGCTCGCCAAGGAGCGCCAGGTGCCGGCCTATGTGGTGTTCTCCGATCGCACGCTGATCGACATGGCCGAGCGCCGCCCGCACGACCTCGACGCCTTCGCCGAAGTGAATGGGGTTGGGGCGGCAAAGCTCAAGGAATTCGGCCAGGTTTTTCTGAGTGCGATTGCCGAGCACCGGTCGGGTGAGGCGGCCTGAGGTCAGATCAGCGACTGGTCACGCGCCGTGAAGCAGAGGGATCTTCGGAGAAGGCATCCGTTCCGAAACCTCCTGTGCCGCCGCCGCCCATTCCTCCACCGCCCATGCCCCCCCAGGGACCGATTAGTTCAACGTTTTCTGGCCGGCCGGTCGACAGATCAGGCCCAGACCGAGGCGTGCATCGACTTCATGGCCGAGCATCTGCAACCGCAATAGATGCCGCTGTCCGCTTGCAGGCACCTATCCACTGCAAGCGTCGCGGGCGACCCGCCGGGCGTCAGTCGCGCGATGTGGACAGTCCCGCGAGAAGCGGAGCGTGGGCGGCGAGCCTGCGGGATACGAACTCAGTGAAGAGCCGCACGCGCTTCGTCTTGCGTGTCTCCCCATGTGTGAGAAGCCAGAGCGTTCCGTACAGGTGCAGGTCGGTGCCCGGCACCCTCACCAGCAGGGGGTCGGCATCTCCGACGAAGCACGGCAGTGTCGTGATCCCGAGACCTTGCCGTACGGCAACGATCTGCGCCTCGGCGTCCGTGATCCTGAATGGAACTCCCGTGGTGCCAACCTCACCCGCGCTGGCCCACTCTGGAATTCCATGAACGCTTATGACGATCCACCGGATGGGATCAGGTGCGCCCGCACGCCACGCGGCCAGGCGGTCGCGGGACATGTAGACGCCGCCAAACACCTCCGCTCCCTTCAGGCCGTGAAGATTGAGCGGCAGGGTTTTGCGGTCGTAGACGACGCGGATCGCCACGTCGGCCTCTCGGTTGGTCAGATTTGCCAGTTCGCCGGACGACAGGATTTCCATCTCGATGTCTGGATGCAGGTACGCGAAATCGGCGAAGTCCGGCATGAGCAGGTGCGTCGCGAGGGGCGGTGCCAGCGTCACCCGCAGAAGTCCGCGTACGCTCTGGTCGCGCCCGAAGACGCGCGTCTCCAGCTGGTGCGACGACGCTTCCATCTGGTTCGCGAGCTCGAGGACCTCCTCGCCCGCAGCGGTCAGGCGGTAGCCCGAAGGCAGCTTTTCGAACATTTGCGCCCCGAGGCGTTCCTCAAGCTGTGCGATGCGTCGCAGCACGGTCGAGTGATTCACCCCGAGCTGCGCGCCGGCAGCCCGCACCGAGCCTCCGCGTGCGACGGCTAGAAAGTAGCGAACGTCATCCCAGTCGATCATGGTGCAATCCGGCACCGCGCGGTGCGCCTTCCAAAGCCCGTATCTAACACATCCTACAGCAGTAGGGACGGGATATCGTGGCTTGTGTCGACAAGGGCGACGCTATTCCGAACGGCGGACACGGATCGTCGCGGGCTGGCGTCAATCCTGAAAGCGGATCGATTCTGCACCACCGATGTGCGCGCTTCCGCACTCACCGCGCGACCCCGGCGGGCCCATCTAGAGGTTCTCGGGGCGTCCCCGAACGACCAAAGACAGAGCCTGGAAGGATTAAGTCATGGGAAAACTGGACGGTAAGGTTGCGGTTATAACGGGTGGTGCCACCGGCATCGGCCTCGCCGCTGCAAAGCGCTTCATCGAGGAGGGCGCCTTCGTCTTCATCTTCGGCCGCCGGCAGGAAGCGCTAGACGCCGCTGTGGCCGAGCTCGGGCCCAATGCCCGCGCGGTGAAGGGCTCGGTCTCGGATGAGGCCGACCTTGATCGGCTCTACGCGGCGGTGAAGGCCGAGCGCGGAAGCCTCGACATCATCTTCGCCAACGCCGGGGTGGGAAGCCTGCTTCCGCTCGGCAAGCTCACCGCCGAGCACATTGACGAAACCTTCAACACCAATGTGAAGGGTACGATCTTCACGGTCCAGAAGGCGCTGCCGCTGATGGGCGAGGGCGGTTCGATTATCCTGACCGGATCGAGCGCCGGCACCACGGGCGCGCCCGCATTCAGCGTCTATAGCGCGAGCAAGGCGGCCGTGCGCAACCTCGCGCGGACCTGGGCGGAAGACCTGAAAGGCACCGGCATCCGGGTAAACGTGCTGTCGCCCGGGCCGACGGCGACCGAACTCGCGAAGGCAGCGATAGGCGAGGAGGGCTTGAAGGTCTTCGCCTCGATGAATCCGCTTCAGCGTATGGCCGATCCAGCGGAGATCGGGGCGGCGGCTGCGTTTCTCGCGTCGCCCGACAGCAGCTTCATGACTGCCAGCGAGGTCGCCGTCGACGGGGGCTTGGCGCAAATCTGACCCGCTACGCCCCGCCGTTCATTCCATTCGATATCCCGAGCCCGCAGGGCCTGGTAAACTGAAGGAGAGTATACATGAGCTACGCAATTATCGGCTTCGGCAAGATCGGCCAGGCTCTTGCCAAGGCATTTGCCCGCAAGGGCCTCGAAGTGTCCGTGGCAACCACGCGCGACCCGGAAAGCTTTGCATCCGACGCGGCCGCGATCGGACCCACGATCATCCCGAAAACACTGGCGGACGCCGTCAAGGCGGACATCATCTTTTTGGCTGTCCGCTTTGAATCGCACCCGGATGTCGCGAAGGCGCTGCCAAGCTGGGAAGGCAAGACGATCATCGACGCGACGAACGTGTTTCCAGTCCCCGAAGAGCTGGACGGTCTGCCGTCCTCCGCCTTCGTCGCGAAGGCGTTCACCGGCGCCAAGCTCGTCAAAGGCTTCAATCACCTGATTGCGGCCACCCTGGCTGCCGATCCGATCGTCGAGGGCGGGCACCGGGTCGTCTTTCTATCGAGCGACGACGAGGACGCGATCGCTCCCGTGGCGGCCTTGGCCAGACAACTCGGGTTCGCACCGGTCAAGCTGGGGAAGCTCAACGAGGGCGGCACGCTGGTGCACGCACGCGGCCGCACTTGGGGCCAGCTGATCTTCCAGGACCTGTTCAAGAAGGAGCAGTAACGGATTTATCGTGCGCCGACAGAGTGGCAGGCGTTCGATGCCGGCCACATCGTCGGCAACGAGCCAAGCGCGCGAAGTGACATGCTTGAAAGCTTACATCTGCCTGGGATCCTTCGGCCGACATGTGCCTGCCACCCAGGAATCGTAGTTGCAAAAGCTGATGTCCCAGCCGGCATCGCATCTTTTGGGAGTTGCCTCACGGCCGCTCGCGCGGATGGGGCCGAAGCCACCCCAACTGCCATCCGAGCCTTTGTAATTTCCCATGACGCGACAATTGCAGTTGTTTACGACGACGTTGCCGTCCATCGACACGCATGCCGATGCAACAGTGGCAAGGCTGAAGAAAGCTGCGATGGCGAGAGAGGCTTTGCGCATCGTGGTCTCCTAACTGGGTTCGGCGAACCAACCGTTACGAGATCGTGGGCCGGGCCTCTTCCCCATTTGGGCTAAACCGGCTGGTAAATTCACGGCGGCATGGCTGCGCTTGCGGACAGAAGCGATGTGCGGAGATGCCGAATGGGCCTGCCCATCGCCGAAGCTTTACGGCCTCCGCGAAGGCCAGAGTGTCCCGGCTCGAGCGGCTCTATCGCCGCCTCTCTACCAGATCCGCAAGATTTGCCGGAGGTTAACGGTAGACAATGAGCGGCCGCAACTGTGTCTCTTTCCGGCCATTTTCTTCAGTCCTGGTTCGGCCCAAAGGCCATATGTCAGGGGGATCACTTTTCAGGGGCAGGCCAGTTCCGCTCGACGGGCAGTGAGAGGCGGAATGTCGACCCGTTGACGTCGCTGGCGGCCAGTATGAGACCGCCGCCATGCTGCCGGGCGATCTCGCGTGAAATGTAGAGCCCTAAACCGGAGCCGTTTACCAGTTGGCCCGCGGCGCGATAGTACCTCATGAATATGAACTCGTGGTCGTCGGGCGCTACGCCAGAGCCCTGATCCGCCACGTGTACAAACGCCACGCCCTGCTCAGTCGACAGCCGGATCGTCACAGAGCTGGTCACCGATGAGTATTTCAGGGCGTTCTGGATCAGATTTTGTATCACAATCTCCAGCAGGTTGCGGTCACCTTTCACAATCACTTCATCGCCGTGAGTGAAGCTAACACGTCCGGCCGCAGCATCATCCAACCCCGCTTCGGCGGCGCGCAAAACCTCATTCAGGTCGAACATCTTGATCCTGGGAAGAGTTTCGTGCCCGCCATTGAGCCGGTCGAAGGCTAGGACGTTTTCAATCAGCGATGACATCCTTTTGACGGTCTGGCGGATCCTTGTGGTGCGCAACTTGATATTGTCGGCGCTTTCACCTGCAGAAGATGACAGATTGTCGGCGGCGGCAGAGATGACGGCCAACGGGCCGCGAAACTCATGAGATACCAAGGCCACAAAGTCCCGCTGCTGAGCCAGAGCATCGTTGGCGGTGTCCAGAGCCTGCCTGAGCTTGAGTTCAAGCAGGTGACGTCGATCCACTTCCACCATGAGCGAGGTGTTTCTTTCCCCAAGCTCAGCGGTCCTTTCGCGCACCTTGATAGTCAGCTCCTGCTCGGCCAAGCGCGACACTGCGATGACGCGGTCCTTTTCCTCGCTCAAGCTGCGCTCGGCAAGCCGCGTTCTCTTCGCGACGGCCGCGCTGAGCAACGCCAGGTGAATCACGGTCCCGCCGGCCAAGAATCTGGACAAAGAGCCATCCAGTTGGAACGGGTTGGCCCCAGTATACATCATCTGCATCACCAGCATGACAGAGATTACGCTCAAAAATGCAATCGCCGACAGCAGATATTGATACCGTCGCCGCACAATGAGCAGATAGAGCACCAGCAGCGAAATGAAGATGAGAGACAGCTGCTGCAGTCGCGATACGAAAAACCCGACGTCGCCGTAGCGTCCCACAATCGCAAAAGCCAAGGCGATGCCATTGAGCAGTACAACGCCCTGGGAGATGCGCCACGCCCAGATCAATTGGCGGTGAAAATCAAACAGTCTAGATAAAAATAATATCAGCACTATACTGTATAAGCAAACGATAATACCCCAAATGAGGTGTATGGTTTTCGGCTCTAGAGACCTCAGAATTTCGGATGCGTATCCCATGTGGAAGAGACTTATTAGGCCAGACTCTATGATAACCGCGATGTATAGAAGATATAAAGAATCCCGGAGCCATACGGCATACAGAAAATTGGTGAAGATCATGACGAAAATCGCGCCAACCACCATGCCCATGACCCAATCGTCGGATCGGCGATACTCTTCATAGCCTTGACTCTGCCAAAGGTTCAGCGAAGTCGTGATCGAGGTCGACGATTGGAGTCGGATGTAATAATCGGTTCGGGTGGACGGCACGGAAATTGGGAAGACGGCCGGATATGCGTCGGCGTCTGCTCCATCCCCTAGGTTGAGTCGGTCAGGGGGCAAGACCGAATAACCTCCCGCCCCGTCAGAGACATACAGCGTGATGTGTTCGATCAAGGGCCGTTCTACCTGCAGCAGCCATTGCCTTGGAGCCGTGGAGGCAGACAGGGAGAACCGGGCCCAGATTGCGCCCTTTTGATAGCCCTGCGTGAGCATCGAAGGGATGGGTTCGAACTGGATGTTGGAGCGCTTGGAAACGATATCATTGAACGTGAGCGCGCCGGTGGGATCATGAAAGATTGCGAGGTGACCGCTGAGTGAAACCGGAGCCTTGAGGCCGTCCGTCGGTTTCAGCGGAAGCGCCCATAACGTTTGCGGCACAAGACACACAAACAATATAGACAATGCGGCGAATAAATGAAATCGAATGGTATCAGATTGCTGCATGGGGTCCGTAGATGATCGGAGAAGGCTACAAGCATGGCGATGTCGTGATCTCCCCCCTTGTTTATCTTGTCGATGACGACAGGGATTTCCGCGAGGAGATGGTCTTCGGACTATCCAGATTGGGCCTGAACGTACATGGATTCCACAATGCTGCCGCCCTCTACCGAGCCTGTGCCGCCAAGCCGGCTGAAATCGTCATTCTCGACATTGGCCTGGAGGGCGAAGACGGCCTTTCCATAGCTACCCATTTGCGGGCCTTACAATCGGTCGGGATCGTCATGGCGACGGCCCGGAGTTCCATCGACGACCGGCTCAATGGTCTTGAAGCGGGCGCTGACGCTTACCTCGTCAAACCCATTGATGTTCGGGAGCTTGCTGCCACGGTGATGGCGGTCAATGAACGTCTCAACAGGCGCCGCGCCCCTTCGTGGTCTCCGGCCCCACGATGGGCCCTGGAGGAAGGCGGCTGGGTGCTTACCGACGGCATGGGCCATCGCCTTCGCTTGACCACCTCGGAACGGCATTTTTTGGAACGCTTGTTCAGTGAGCGTGGCAAGACCGTCGATCGCCGCGCGCTCGTCGAAGCCATGGGCGCAGACATCTATGACTTCAACTATGCCCACCTGGACACCATCGTGAGCCGGCTGCGTCGAAGAGCCAAGAAATCCGACATGCTTCTCCCCTTGCACGCAATTCGCGGGTCAGGCTTCGCCTTCCCCGATTAGAATGATCGTGCCGACCCTGTCCAGAGAGAAGATTGCCGATCTCATCAATTTGGAAGATGACAGGGAAGGAATTCGAGAAGCATCCTCAAGCGACTGACAGTAAGTGTAAGGATATGACAGTTACTGCGATTGTGAATAATCGCGAGATTAATTACTTCAAGGAAAGGGTTGGATAAATCCGCATTCGTTAGATGGCTCGCATTCTATGCATAATCGAACAGGAATGTATCGTGCGCATGGCGAGGTAGATAACGAGGGCGGCGGTGCGCAGAAGGGGTGCGGGATGCGGCAGCATAAGAGAATTTTATTTGCCAGTTGTTCTATTCTAACGTTCGCATCCATCTATGTCGCGATTACCCCCGCGCTAGCCGGGGCGCCAAGCAACGAACAACTCTATCAGATGATTTTGGACCTGCAGCGAAATCAGAAGCAGATGGCGCGCAAACTTGAGGCCGCCTACGCCGAGACTGCTCAGGTTAAAGAAGAATTGGCCACCCTCAGGGGTTCGGTGGCCCAGAGTCGCGAGATGGCTGCGCTATCCTCGGTTGAGAGGCGCATGTACCTGTCAAATCCGCAATCCGACACTCGTGCCGTTGCCGCGCCCAATGTGCGTGTCGGATTCGGCGCGGGAACCAACGGTCACGACCCGTATGCCTTTACCGACGGTTCCGTGGCGCTCCCGCTCGGTGAAAAATACGGCTTCCAGGTCGATGCGATTGGTGGCGTGACGCCAAACAGTAACTTCACAGGTGCCGCCGCGCATCTGTTCCGCCGTGATCCGAAAGTTGGGGCGCTGGGTCTGTATGGAAGCTACCTTCACGGCGGAGGTGGTTACGATGATGGTGGAGTTCTTGAAAACGGTTATGTCGAAGGCAAGCTCGGCGTTGAAGGCCAGTACTATCTGGGCCGGGTCACGCTTGAGGGACTTGCCGGTATAGAATGGAACTCACTTGAAGAGGACGTCAGCCCGTTCGCCGAAGGCAGGGTCGGGTACTATCCTACGGATAACTTCAAGGTTAATGGCGGCCTGCGTCATCGCGACGCCTTTGGTGGTAGAACGCAACTTGTTGGCGGCGCCGAGTACCTGACCGAGTTCGGAAGCGGGATAGCGACTTCTATCTACAGTGATTTCAGCTTCGATCTGACGAACAGCGACGTCTCCTCAAGCGGCGATTTTTCTGCGATGGCCGGTTTGAGATTCCACTTCGGCACCAATGGCGATCGAAGCGCCCCGAAGACAGTCTTCTGCAAGGATCCGGACCAGAATTTCGAGTGCGCGGTCACAGATGGTCAGAACGATTATTATGCCGACAAGCCAGGTCGTTCCTTGATTCAGCGTGATCGTGGCGACTTCCTTCCATCGCACATCGTAAAAGACGTTGGCAACTTGCCGACGCCTTCCACCAATGTTTGGGGACAGCCGGGGGCGCCTGGCGCACCCGGCGAGGCTGGTACGCCTGGAGTGCCCGGCGCGTCTGGACCTCCCGGCGCGCCCGGCGCGGAGGGACCTGGCGGACCTGCTGGGCCTGTCGGACTGCCCGGATCGGACGGGACACCTGGAGCGCCCGGCGATACCGGCGCGTCTGGACCTCCCGGCGCGCCCGGTGCGGAGGGACCTAGCGGACCTGCCGGACCTGCGGGACCGGAGGGACCTGCCGGACCGGTGGGGCCGGTGGGACCGGAGGGACCTACCGGACCGGCAGGCCCATAGTGCCCCCTTCTATCCTGGTCATGCCGCTACGGTTGGCGACGTGATCAGCAACTTAGAATCGAATCGTTTGAGGATAGCGGAGAGTATGACCGGCCCTCGTCTTGACTGCATGATCCAGGCTCCGAACCCGCCTGAGCTTGTCGCCGCGGAGGGGACGCGAGATTGGATGGATGCGACCGACCAGCATTTCGCCTACCGCTGCACGCCGCTTTCAATCGCCAATGCCAGCGGATGGGAATTGCTGAACCCCATAAATGTGACTGTTACTTGGAACGGATACAACACTACAAAAGACGTCGCCTTCCATGTAAACGAACCGAACGTCACGCACCGATTCATCAGCTCGACCTTCGGGCACGGCATAGTAACCTTTCATCCGGGTTACGTGTTTCGCACCGAGCCGGGCTGGATGGTGTGGGCTCGCGGCTCTCCCAACCGGATGAAGGACGGAATCGCGCCCCTGGACGGCTTGGTGGAAACCAACTGGCTGCCGTTCAGTTTCACCATGAATTGGCGCTTCACCCGCCCTGGGTCTGTCACTTTTGCCAAGGGCGAGCCATTCTGTTTCGTCACCATGATGCCAAGTGTCGCTATCGAGCAGGTGCAGCCGGTCATTCGTCCGATGGAGGACGATCCTGAGTTCCATAAAGAACATAAGGTTTGGAATAGCGAACGTCGACGGTTTTCGGCCGGCCTGCAGATGAACGACGAGCTTACCAAGGAGATGAAGTGGCAGAAGCACTATCTGCAGGGTGTTTCGCCGACGGGGAAATCGGTCGCGGATGACACTCACCGAGTAAAGCGAACTCTAAAGCGGCCGATCCACATCGACCAGTTGCGGGCCCAGGAAAAAGGTTCGCCAGTAGATGAAGCTAGCCAAGAGTAAGCGGCCTGTGCGCATTCCTCCAGTTGGATCGCTAGCATTTGGCCGTTCGATTAACGGGTCGGTTTCGAGCAGAGACGAAAGACCGGAATGCATCCGCCAGTTCGTGCGGTCGGGCTTTGTATTGGCGCTGGCGGCGCTCCTTGTCGGTTGCCTGGCGGATGGAAAAGGTAGCCCGAATACGGCTACAGAGTTAGTTCGCGTGAAAGCCGCTTACGCGAGGGAGCCGCATGAGGTCTTCATCGTCGATCGCAGCAAGTTTGACCAACGCTTTCTGCCTGTCGATGTGACGCCCCCGGAACGCTTGCCTGCCGGTACGGTGTTGATCGATACACGGCAGAGGTTCCTCTATCTATACCGCCTCAATGGGATGGCGCGGCGCTATGGTGTCGCCGTCGGGGCTAGTGGTTACAGTTGGTCGGGCATTGCCAGCGTAGGGCGTAAGGCGGAGTGGCCCGCATGGCATCCGACTGACGACATGCGTAACCAGTCGCCCGACCTGCCGCGCATGATCAGGCCCGGCACGCACAATCCGCTCGGCGCGCGAGCTCTCTATCTGTACAAGAACGGCGTGGATACGCTTTATCGTATCCACGGCACCTCAGAGCCCTGGACCATAGGAACTGAAGCGTCCTCAGGGTGCATTCGCATGCTCAACGAGGATGTGATCGAACTCTACAGTCTGGTGCCGAAGGGAGCAAAGGTCATCGTGAAGTGAAGCGAATTGAACAGGCACAGGCCAACGCTTGCTGTCGGATGCCGTTGGACAATACCCACGCCGGTGGCACAGGTGACGGCAGATTTCTGCTTCTATCCATATGGCGTCATAGAGGGAGAATTTAAGACATAGGCGTCGCTGCTCGTATCGATATCACTCGCGAATAAGGTTTTGGATACCTTAACCGTCATCTCTGTCCGTCATAATCGACGTTTAGGTATTCTTTTTTACACCTTTTGCGTGTATTGAAATAAAAAAATTCAATGGACGCGTCTATATGTCAGTTCTCGTCAGTGACGGCATGCCATTCGTCTTCCCGTTCGCCGTCGGCATCAGTCAGGGCGCGAATGTCCGAAGGACAAATCCAGGCTGATGGGTTGGCAATTGAACGCACCGAGTGAAAGGACCTATGATGAGGCGCTCTCTATTCATGCTGGTTTCCGCCGCGCTATTGAGTACCGCCGTTGCGGGTCCAGCGGCAGCGCAGACCGCCGCTGAAACAAACCAGACCCTTGACGCGCTGTTCGGCAGTCACACAACCTATCAGCAGTTTTTCGACAAGCTGCAGAAGGCTGTCAGTGCCGGTGACAAGCAGACCGTCGCGTCGATGATCGATTATCCCTTCCGCGCCCGGATCGGCGGCAAGGCGATCAAGATAAACGACGCCGCGCATTTCGTGACGGATTACGACAAGATCGTTACCGCCAAGGTCAAACAGACCGTCCTCAAGCAGACCTACCCGACGCTGTTCGCCAATTGGCAAGGCGTCTCAATCGGTGATGGCGAGGTCTGGTTCTCCGGCGTCGGAGACGGCAACACCATCAAGATCACCGCGATCAACGACTGACACCTGGCGGAAGAAATTCCATTTCGATGACACCGACGCAACCGGTCGTTGACCACTCCGGAGGGGTTCACATGCTACGTTACATGTTCATTGCTTTGCTCGCGCTCGGCTCATCGTGGATGATCTCTGATGCCCGCGCACAATCGACTGTCGAATGCCAATCGAGGCACTATCAGTATGGCGAATGCTGGGCGGGCCCGCTGAGCAAGCCGCAACTCATTCATCAGACTTCTGGAAGTCCTTGTATTTTGAACCGGACCTGGGGCTACAATCCACGCAGCAAATATATTTGGGTCGCGCAAGGCTGCTCCGGAATTTTCGCCGATGTCGGCGGCTACCACCATGGACGTGGCGACAGCTTTGATCCCAATGCCCGCATGTATGACCATCGCGGTCATGACGTCGGCGCAGTGGTTGGCGGAGCTATTCTCGGCGCTCTGATCGAGGGGATGGCGGACGATCATCACAATCGACGGCACACGACGAGCAACTACCGCCCCGATAGCAGCTACAATGGTTGTCATGGCATGGGATGCAAGGTCGACAATCCTGACCAGGCAATCGATACCCGACCGCAATTTGACAGGCAGGGAGAGCCAAACTTTGATGTGCATGGCAACTACCAAGGATGCCATGGTGCAGGCTGCCTTGTCGACAATCCTGACGCGGAGTGAATTGAAGGACGAAGGAAGCCGGTCACGATTGTCAAAGCGGGGCTCTTAAATCTTTCCCGCAGCATCAATCTTGATCTTCATCCTGGCATCACCACGGCAGACTTCGTTCACCTGCTTCTTGGTTTCTCCTCGAAGCGGTGGAGGCAGCCGAACATGTTCTCTATCTCCTCCTGCATCGTGGCAGCGGCTGAGACGATAAGATCGAGGTTCTTATGATGTCGATCCATAGGGGCTTGTGCGGAAGCCTCTTTGTACCAAGAAATGCACCAAAAGAGAGCCGATATTCGGAAAAATCGTTGCGAATCAGGCCGTTATGGGAAATCGATGGCGGAGAGGATGGCGGAGAGGGAGGGATTCCCTTTCACCTCTATGATACTGAAAATACTAGTCTTTTCGCGCTTTTTGTTACACAGTTTGTTACACAGCTACAACTACGATTTATAACCGCTCTAAGCTCGCAGCTTTTGGGCTCGCCTGCCCAATCCATCCGATCTGTCGAAACCGATGGCTTGTAGGACACTCCCGCGTGTGTACGTTGGGGCTTGGGTCAGAAGGTGACCCACAGCAAAGACGGGAGCGCCGCAGCGCAAAAGATCTCATCGGTCAAGGAACAGATAGTGAAGTAGCCTGTGACAATCGGCGCCAGCATCACCTCCAAAGCCGACCAGGAAAAACCCGCAAAAAACGTCGCCCTCAGATACCCCGTCGGCAATGAATATGGGACCGAAGTTGCGCGGCAGATCGGGCGTTAGATGCCTTCATGACATCTGAACCTGAGCAGGCTCCTACGCCGCGAGCCGGCACATTTCCGAACGGAGTTTCGTCCGGCTGCGCAAAAAGGTGCCCTGTCGAGACTTACTTGTTGGCCAAATGGCTTAGCAGGGACGAACTCGTGAAGAGATTGATAATGCAACACTATCAGTCGTTGTGCTGATCCGACAGGCTGTGCGTTTTGGCACGAAAATCATGGCGAAAAGCGCACCGGCACTTTACTCTCCAAATTATGATTCGCCTCGATCCCGCGACCGCCAGCTCCTCTGCGCCGCCCTCCGTTCCCGCGTGGGCGATCACAAGCGCCGGCGCGCCGAGTGACGGCGACGCCGCCTTCCGGGCCGGCGCCGCCCTGGGTGCCCTCGACACGCTCGCCCGCGCGCAGGCAGCCTGGGCCGGCGCTTGGCGGCAGCGGCTGGCGGTTCGCTGCGCCGCCTCCAGCATGCGGCTCGCCGGCCGCGCCGAGGATGCGGCCGCCTTGCGCGATGCCTGGCATTTGCGTCCCCTACGTGCTGACCCCGGTCCCGCAGGCGCCGTCTTTGGCGCCTGGCGGCAGTTGGCCAGGCAGCCGCCCGCCGCTACGCCCGGCCGGCTCGGGAAGATACTCGACCAGCTTGGCCTCCATTGGGACGGCGCCGCGCTCGCCGACCTTTGCACGCAGATCGAAAAACTCGGGGTATCCCAGCGGTCGGCGCCATTCGACGCCGCGGCGATCGCCGCTGAGGTCGTCGCCATGCGTCCCGATGCCGAAGTCTTTGGCTGGTGGCTCGCCGACCTGGTACTGGCGCAACGCCTGGGCTGGCCGCAGCCCCTGCCGCTCCTAATGGCGCAGGGTTTTGGACCATCTTTCCGCACCGAGGCCGGCGGTGGCCGGCGCATCCGGCCCGGGGACAAGAATTTTGAGCGGGCGGTTTGCATCGCGCTCGTCGCGGCCGCCGCGGACGCTTGTCGGTTGGCCGCCGAGCTGTCGCGCCGGGCCGAAAAACTCCTGGCGGTGGCGCCGAAACTGCGCGCCAAAGGCGCCGGCGACGTAATCTTTCTGCTGCTCAGTGAAGACGCCGTGTCCGGATCGCTGACGACGGACAATCTGTCGCGCTTTGCATCGCGACGGCTGTTCGAACGGCTGCAGCAACTGGAGGTCGTGCGCGAGCTCTCCGGCCGCCCCACATTCCGGCTGTTCGGGCTGTAGCGATGAGCGAAGCGTCCGCCCGCCGCAAGCCAAACGATCAGCCGGCGCTGCTCGACACCGAACTGGAACATCTGCCGCCGGAGCTGCGCTGGTGCGAATGGATGGCCCGCGTCGAAGCGGTGATCTTTGCGGCAAATGAACCGGTGACACGTAGTGTCCTCGCGCGGGTGGTGGGAAAAAACTGCAATATCGAGCTGATCATCGACGACATTCGCGCCGAACTCGCCGGCCGCCCTTACGAGCTGGTCGCGGTCGCCGGCGGCTGGCAGCACCGGACCAAAAAGGTTTTTGGCGACGCCATTCACGCAGCCTTCGGCACGGCAGCGGGCGAGGGAGCAAAAGAACTGTCGCAGGCGGAGGCGCTTGTCTTGATGTGCATTGCCTATTTCCAGCCGATCACCCGTGGCGAGCTGTCGAGCTTTTTCGGCAAGGAGGTGTCACGTGACCTGATCGGCGTGCTGCGCGCTGAGCAGCTGGTCGCCTCGGGGCCGCGCAGCCCGCAGCCGGGCGCGCCCTACACCTATGTGACGACCAAAACTTTTCTGTCGCAGTTCGGGCTCGACACGCTGCGCCAGCTGCCGGATTTCGAGGCGCTCGAGGACGCCGGGCTGCTGTCGAAGGAGAAGCTGCTGGATCATCCCAGGGTTTGCAGATATCGACGATGATGGCGCCAGCGCCGCGCTCGACGAATAGATGATCCCATCACGGCGGGACACACGCGATCTCGCCGCTCGTCACATAGAAGATTGCGCCACGCACGCCGTCTGGTCTCGCCGGCTGGGTCCTTCGCGTGACGGAAGGGAGGTGGCGGCACGCGTCCGCTTGTCGATGAAGGATAAGCGAACAGGCAATTGATCGAGCCTGGTCGCACATGTCGATCACCATTGAGAGCTCTCGAAGGGAGAAAGTTCAATTGAACCACGTCTACCTTGAGCTTCTCGCGACGATTGAGGCGTTAAGATCCAGCCCATCGGGGCGACCATTCAGACGCTGATGGACAAGGTTCGCGACCTTTCACAGACGATCAAAGCCCTGAAAGACGATCTCCACCAGACAGCCGGCTATGGCCTGCTAAGAACCTAGCCAGCCGGCGAGTGCCCATCCCGGCCATTGTCAGCGAGGCGGCCATCCCAACAAGATCGCCTTGCCGCCACCGCCAATGGCGGATGCTGACAGCAGCGCCATAAGAACGCCAACGTAGATGGGGAAGATCATCCTCGGGCTATTCGTCCTTCCAAATGACAGTCTTCCCCCGAAAATCCCAATGAAATTTGAGGTTGGCTTTCAGTACCTCGGTGGGGATCCTCGGCTCGATCGCTGTGTGGAGAGCGTTATACGTTTCTCGGCAGAAGCTCGGCGGCGGGACATTCAGCTTGTACCCCGACGGGTACCTAAAATCTTGCTGAGAATTCATCAGGTCAAGGTTGTTGGCAATCATCTTCACGTTCCCAATCGGCGGCATTCCTAGGGCCACTGCGGCTTCGTAAATGTCCTCGATCTTGTGACCGAAGCCGAGCCGGAGACCGCGTTTCGACACGCCCTTTGAAGCTAGATACGCTTTCAAGAGGAGTTCTAGGTGTGAGCTTTCGAGAGGTTGTCCATTCGGACCGGACCGAGGAGACTGGAGTTACCACGCTTCAGCATCCATCGGAGGGTCCGAATGAACATCCACAAGAATGCCCGTCTCACACCGCTGCGT
>NZ_RZQE01000900.1:0-1163 GCF_004022955.1 Mesorhizobium sp. M7A.F.Ca.US.002.01.1.1
CCTGCTGACCCGAAACTCCGCACCGATTCCAGATCTGAAGGAGCCGGCGCCGAGCGATGCGGAGATCGCGACAATGATCACTGCTGCCTCCCGGGTGCCCGATCATGGCCGGTTGGAGCCCTGGCGCTTCATCCTCTACCGTGGCGACGCCCGCGTCGAGATCGGCAGGCAACTGGCAGCACTTGCCGAGCAGCGGGAGGGCCCATTGACGGAGGGCCGCCGCAATCAGGAACTGGCGCGGTTCTCGCGCGCACCGCTGGTGATCGGCGTCGTATCTGTCCCCAGGGAGAATCCAAAAATCCCGCAATGGGAAATGTTCCTGTCGGGCGGCATGGCGGCGATGAACCTGATGATATCAGCCAACGCGCTGGGCTTTGGCACCAACATGATCAGCAACTGGTATTCGGATGTGCCGGAGGGCAGGGCACTGCTGGGGCTGGCGCCGCAGGAGCGGGTCATCGGCTTCATCCATATCGGCTCCTATGCCGGCCCGGCGCCGGAGCGGCCCCGGCCCGATCCGGCAAAGCTGTACAGTGACTATTCGGGGCCGTGGGTCGGCTGAATGTTCTACGAGCCGTCAAAGGGCCACGGCCTGCCGCACGACCCTTCGAAGGCGATCGTGGCGCCGCGTCCGATCGGCTGGATTTCGACACTGAACAGGGCTGGTGAGATCAACCTCGCGCCATATTCCTTCTTCAATGCCGTTTCGACGCGGCCTTTCATCGTCTGGTTCTCCTCCGAAGGCGAGAAGGACAGCGCCTCCTTCGCCCAGGAAACCGGCGAGTTCGTCGCCAATCTGGTCAGCCGCGATCTCGCGGAGAAGATGAACCGCACGTCGGTCAATGCTCCGCGCGGCGTCAATGAGTTCGTCTATGCCGATCTTGCCATGGCGCCGTCGCGGCTGGTCGCCCCGCCGCGCGTGGCGGCAGCGCCGGCCGCGCTCGAATGCCGGGTGACTCAAGTTTTTCGGCCAAAGGCCCTGGACGGGTCGCCGACAAGTGCCGTCATCGTCGCCGGTGAAGTGGTCGGCGTGCATATCGACGACGCCTTCCTGACGGACGGCCTGTTCGACATCACCAAGGCCGGCAATGTCGCTCGTCTCGGCTATATGGACTATGCCAGCGTCGACGAGGTGTTTTCGATGCGCCGGCAACGCTGGGACA